>JAEZHY010000287.1 GCA_023416335.1 Pseudomonadota bacterium
TTGCCCTATCCTCCGGGCGGGCAAGGCAATTGTAACAAACGCATTGAGGAAAGAATAGGCAGAGGCAGACCGGGCCTATCCACCTTAAAAAGCACGAATTTTTGTCTAGACTTTGGGGGCCGCTTTACATTCAACATTCCCGGCAGTCTGCAAGATGCTTTGAGAAAAGAGCGAAGCAACGATCTGCTCAACCATTGCCCGGCCCCTTTAACTCCTGCAGCCGAAAAATCTTTCCTGCAAACTTCGACGCACTCTGTATGATTTCCATAAATAATCTATCGGATCCAATACTTGAACTGCCCGCGGCATCCACAGGACTGCACCCTTTTCCGATCTCTTTTTGTCAAGAACTGAGGTGTTTTCGCCGATATTAAAAGTGAGAATTATCCCCCTCCGATCCTCTGTGATAAGATTGGAAATCATTAAATCAGACAGACCTCCCCCGCTCGGGTGAGGAAGCTTCACCGCGGCAGCGCGAAGCTATACAGTTCGATCCAGGGTGACGGGTTCCGCTCTTCGCCAAATCCATACCAAGGACCTAGAAAGGGGTCGCTTAAAGTATGTCGATGCAATTCCAGGTTGATGAAATCATGCAAAAGGTTCTGGATCGTGAGGGGAAATACCTTACGTTCTCCCTGGGAGGGGAAGAATACGGAATCGGCATATTGAAAGTGAAGGAAATCATAGGGATGATGAAAATCGTCTCCCTGCCCCAGACCCCGGCATTTATGAAGGGCGTGATCAATCTTAGAGGCAAGGTCGTTCCGGTAATAGATCTGCGGCTTCGCTTCAACATGGAGACGGTGGAGCATACCGACAGGACTTGTATCATCGTCGTGGAAATCAGCGCCAAAGAGGGAAAGGTTTTGATCGGTTTGATCGTGGATTCAGTCTCGGAGGTACTGAACCTCAAAGCCAACGACATCGAAGACACGCCCATTTTTAGCAGCGAACACGACAAGGGATTCATCCTCGCCATGGCAAAGACCGAGAACGGCGTGAAAATACTCCTCGACATCGACAAGGTGCTTACGGCAGAAGAACTGGCCGTTATCGGGAAGGCGGCATAAGGTATTACCGGAGGAGCGTGCCCGGACTAATTTCGAGCCACGGCGCAATTTCAGGCAGCTTCCAGCGTCCACTCGTACCGGTTTTTCCGCTGTGTAAACCTGGCGGAGAACCTGCGTATATCTATAAAAGCATTCCTAAACTTCCCATTCAGCCTAATTGAAGATCCAGCTGAACAAAGAATACCTGATAGCTGTCGGAGTATTGATTGCCGGCTTCGCGTTATCGTTCGTCACATTAATGGTAATATCGTCAATAATCCCGGTTGACGGAATACGCCGTGTTGCCTGGGCAATAGGTACGCCCCCCGGCGCCGATAGCGTCACCCGGTATCCCGACGAGGTATCGGCTGTTACCGTGCAGTCGTTTCCGAAAGAATAAAGGCAGCCGATGTTTGTGGCGTAGGTGCCGTTGTCGGCCCAATACGCCTGCTGGTCCATCTTGGCCCGCAGGAGCGCTTCGATTGCCGAGGTCTGCCTGGCGCGGCTCTGATAGTTCATATACGCCGGCGTTGCTACCGCAGCCAGTATGGCGACGATGGCGGTTACCACCATAAGTTCGACCAGGGTAAATCCGGACTCCCTCTTCAACATCTTTTTCCTCCACTAAGGAGATCCAACTATTCGCAGTCTCTGAAACAGAACACTATGCGAGTGCCCAATCTTCGGCAGGGAAACCTGCAATCAGGTCCCGAAACATCCTTCACAGACCTATGTTAAGAATCGGCAAATTCTTGCTGTATCTTCACTTCTATTACTCTTCCTCCCATGACAGGAATCGGCTTTTCGTAATCCCCGGGTTATTCTGCTGAATATTCTGAATACCGCCGGTACTCTGCTGCACGAATGCCTTCGAGCCTTCTCCCTGCCCAGTGTTCAGGTTCGGCGTAACAGAAAGTCCTCGACCAAGAGATATGCTCTTAACGACTTCGGCTTTTTCATTGTTGGTATTTGCGGTATTTAGACCCAGTACCGACGAACTGAAAGCGGTTCCGGTCTTGTAATACAAACCGTACAGAGTCGAGTTTCCTTCGTAAGTACAGAAATCGCTGCTCGGGGTGTACGAGGTGAACGTGACGATATCCCCGAGTATTGCGGCCTGTCCGATGTTCCGTTCTCCCGAGCCGAGGAAGTTCATGTACCAGCCCTGCTTCCCTGCAACTGCGGACATAAGCGCGGAGAAGCTTGTGGAACCCACCCCGGTAACGGTTGCGCCGGTATCGAACACGGTCGCATTACTCACATTGAGCAAGTTCGCAGCCGTAACCGTGCCCCAGGTCCTTATCGAACTGCTCGTCGGCTCCTTGATACCGTAGAAGCTCTCAACTTCCGAGGCCCTGCTTCCTGTCGCATCATCCCGGTTGAAAAAGCGCCCAGTACCGAACAGCACCCAGAAATTGGTACCGTCCGATGCAAGGGCAGGCGCAGCGGTTATGGGCTGATGAACTCCTGTGAGATCGATAAGCGTGCTGTCCGTTATCCATGTCGAAGGCGTATCGGGCTTGATAACCTTGGTCGTCTTCCCGTCATCGAACACCAGGCGCCTCAGTTTTCCGCCCCAGTCGTCCGTCAGGTTGCCCTGAACGGTTCCGAAATAGATGGCATCGGCGTTATAGTCGAGATCGAAATCGACTGCTACGAGGTCGGAAATAAAGGATTTTGTATCCAGAGAGACCAGGTAATCCGCACCTGCTCCGAAAGTTGCATTTTTGACTGTCCGTGTCGAATCGATAACGGAAACGGCGGGAGTTGAAGGAGAAACATCCGCCAACTTTGCGAGATCAACCATATAGATTTTGGCGCTCTTGGTGCTGGTAAACGCAGTCATTGCAGCGGACCCGGCCCCATCCGTTTCATCGATGGGACCGGAGCCCAGTACCAGATACCATTTCTGACCGGTAACATTCCCGCTCGCATCTTTTTGCGAGGACAGATAAACAGTCGGATAAGAAGTCGTGAAACCCAGTTCGGCAAACGAGAACTCCGCCAGCACCCTTGGAGGGGCTTCCGGATTGGTAATATCCATCACAATATAAGCGGAGCGCAGATTTGGGTCGGTGCCGTCCAGCGTGTCGTTCTTGTTAACATCGGCATTGATCGCGCCTCCGCCCAGGCGCATCCCGCAGACCATTACCGTCCCCCAGCCGCCCGGATGGGTCCCTGTCGCGCCGTCGTCCTGGCCTGCAAAGATCCTGGCATCGAAAATTCTCGGCTTCAAATCGACGTAATAAACATGCGGATAATTCGGGTCGGTCAACCAGTAGAGATGCGGCAGGAGGTTGAACGGAACATACGCCCACAATTCTGCCCCAAGATCGAACTCGGTCTCCGAGGTCAATTTCTTAACGAAGCTTTTGTTCGTCTTGTTGTAAAATCCTCCGTTGAAGGCATGGAGCATACCGTCGTTTGCTCCGGCATAGATGACGGATCTGCGGTTTTTATATTTGGCGAAAAAGGTCGAATAGGAACCGTCTCTGTAAAGCAGGTCGAAATCTTCAGCCGGGTTGCTGACCACCGTCGGTGTGGAATAGATGATGTCTCCTAGCCGCCATGTCTTTGGGGTACCGGCGCCGCCCGTATAGTCGACCTTCCTGCTCCTGAATGCTGGAATGGTCGAAGTCCCAACCGTGGTGTCCTGTCCCTGGTCCTTGCCCCGGATATATTCGACCTCCCGTTTTATCTGCCTCTTCCTAAAAGCTAAGACGTCGGTACTCTTGATACTCCATGGAGAACCCATGAGGGTTGGCGACGTAAAAGGTGTATGGGTATTGAGATATGCATAGAATTTTGAAGTATCGGTCAGGTCCGTGCCGGGGTCGGACGCACAGACGAAAGGCAGGGTGGAATCCGGGATCCCGTCCTTGTTCGCGTCGACAGTTGTGAAGATATACCTCTTTTTGTCAGTAGAGGTGTAATCCCGCTGAGTGACCACATCCGCATCGGTTATTTCGTTGAGCCAGTTGGACGTATTCCACAGGTACTTGATTCCTGTAAGTCCGGTCACGGTGACCGGGGAGTTTCCCTCGGTTCCATCCAGAAAACCATTGCCGTTCACGTCCTGGTATTTACGGACCTGCACCGTGCCGTCGGAAAGGACGTTGTAGGTAATAATCAGATCGTTTACCAGATCGAGTACACCGTCCCCGTTAGTATCCTCCCGCATGTTGCCAAAGCTGTCCAGCATAAGAGCATGAATTTCACCAGCCCACTGGACCTTGTTCAGATTGCCGTCTTCGAACTGCGGATAAAAAACTGCCTGGTAGACCGCACCTTCCCCGGAACGCGTATTTGAAATAACGGACGCCGCCGTACCGGAGGAGACCCTTGCAAGGATGGAGCTGATTGCATTCAGTATAGCGTTTTCAAGTTCCTGTCCCGAAGCGGCGCCGGCGTAGTTATCGGGCATGCCGTCACCATCGAAATCCCACTCCTTGTGGTTGGCATCCGCGGCGGCTTCCTGTGCGGGCGTATTGGGCCTGCCCGTGCCGTTGATGTCTACATACCCACCGTTTATGGCGGTGCGTTTCAATAAATCGGACCCGCCGCCGAACGCCTGAATTGCATATATCGTCAGGTTCTGGGTGCTCGGCATTGCGGTTTCGGTTCTGAGGTCGTTGTTATGAGCATAGAGAGCAACGTCATCCAGGTAATCGGACCCGTTACTGGCGTAGCTGCCCGGGTCTAATTTATCACCATTATAATCCCGAAGGTTGTTATCATTCGGAAGGTCGCCTTTGCTATTAGGAATGTTCAAATCTTCAGTGGGCTCACCGTCGGTGAT
>JAEZHY010000037.1 GCA_023416335.1 Pseudomonadota bacterium
GCCGGTACGTGCTGTGCCGCTCAGGGCAACTCTATCGCAGCCTCTGCGCTTCGCACCCGGAAACAACTTGAACGCAAGCTGGTATGAGAAAGAAGGCTTCACCCTGCTTTTGTTTATTTACAACCGACCGTTCATTGTTCCGGGTTCCAGGCGCCAATCAGGGTGATCTGCTGATCGATGATCTCGGCCTTATCGTATGCGTCCAAACCTTTTTCAACCGTGTCTCCGGCTTTTTTGAAACTCTCCTCGGCCTTTTTCAGCCCTTCACGTGTTCCGGACCGGAGTGAATCCCGGCCGGTCTCGCTGAGGCTCAGCGCCGTGAGGTTGGCAATCTCCTGCACTTTCATAATTCCCTTTTTATGGTCGTCGAGAACGCCGAGCAGCCATTCCTTCAGCTTGGCCGGGTCCTGGTAGACCCTCTCGTAACCGCCTTCGTATCTCTGGACGCCCCGCACGTTATCCACAATTGCCTGCTTGATCTGGGTCGGAAGCTTATAGTCCGGTTCCTTGAAGTCGAAACCGGGAGGATTTCCGTAAGTCCATTGAATTTCCTGGGTATTGCCGGAGGCGGCCGGCAGCAGGAACAAAAACGCCAGTGCGATCAGAAAGTGATATCGTATGCGCATCAGAACTCCAGTAGAATTTGTTTGATTTGAAAATTGTCCTTATATCACAAGTTAAACACTTACCGCCTGTTCTTTGCCGCAACATACTCCCGGGGAGATGTCCGCCCGGCACTGCCGCACCGGGAGCCATGAAAACAATGAGATGATGCGGCCGCTTTTGCTGAAGCGGAGTGAACAGTGAGCAGTGAACTGAAAAGAATTTCTGAACATCAATATTCAACGGGGGGCAGGAATACCCGCAAATGCCGTTGCTTTAATCGGGCATTCTTCGACGGAGCCACCAATCCCGTCGACCCGGCAGGGCTTTTGAGCCGGGAACCAGGGTCCGGATTCTTCAGCGAACCATGCCATAATCTTTGGACAACTCTGCCCTATCCAATATAAAAAGGATAATCTCCCTCACCTGAAATACTTCTTCCAAGGAGATCAGATATGCTGAAAGTCCTGTATTCGGCATTACTCCTGACTTTGGCATGCACTCATTTCATGACTGCCCCCACTTCATTTGAGGAGGACTGCAAGAGTGTCGGTTAGAGAAATTACGAAGTCCGTACTAACGAGCAGACTGTACCCAGCGGTATTGCAGTGGCCTACTCTGATCATCTTTGCATTCATCATCTACAGCCTCCTGAACGGACCTTCGGATGCAGTACGAAATTTCGGCACCGTCCTCACCTGGTTCATGTGGTGGCCGGTCCTGGGGATCATGTTCCTCCTGGCCGGGCGAATCTGGTGCGCGGCATGCCCTTTTTCGCTCATAAGCGACATGGTGCAGAAGGTGACAGGCAACAACTTCCCGGTGCCGAAACTTTTGAAAAGGCATGGACCGTGGTTCGTAATAAGCCTGTTCATCCTGCTCACCTGGTGTGAAGACTTTTTCGACATCGTTCATTCCACGTTAGCTACCGGTGTATTGCTCCTTGCGATCATAACCGGAGTCGTTGCGTCAGGAGCATTCTTCGAGCGGCGCACCTGGTGCCGATACCTGTGCCCCCTTGGAGGAATGGCCGGGATTTACTCCCGGGTCGGGATCGTTCAATTGCGAGGGACCCGCGACAAGTGCATCAAATGCAGTTCCGTTGACTGCTACAAGGGAGGAAAAGCCGGTCCGGGCTGCCCCATGTTCGAGTTCCCCCGGATTCTCGAAAGCAGCGCCAACTGCAATCTTTGCGGCACATGCATCAAGAACTGCCCCAACGACTCCGTGACGGTCTCCCTCAGAGTCCCCTCCAGCGAACTCTGGTCCGTCAACAAGTCCAGATTTGAAGAATCCTCTCTGGCCGCGATCCTGGCGGGCCTCCTGGTGGTGTTGAACACCATGGAGGTTGTCAAGCACTGGCTTCCGTCTCTCCTTGGCGGCGGGAACGAAGAACTCGGTTTCACCGCCTTCTACTTTGTGTCCCTTTGCATTCCGGTAATACTCATGCTCGCGGCCGCAAAACTCGCATCGAACCACAACGGCATACCTGTAAAGACCAACTTCGCCAGGTTCGGCTACGCTCTTATACCGGTCGTGCTGGCATCTCATATCGGGCATACGGGCAGAGAATTCCTGGAAAAGGGACTGCTTATCCCTTTCAGCATCGAATCCTTCCTGAACCCGGGGACCCCGGTGCCCGGATCGGCATCGCTTCTCGGCGATGAAGGAATCCTCGCGGTGCATCTGCTGCTGTACTTCGCAGGGATTCTGCTGTCATGCTATACGGCCTGGCGCATCGCCCGAGCGAACTACAAACCGGGAAAACGCCTGGGGACAATGGTGCCCTTTCTGGTCCTCATAGCGATTTTTGCCGGCTTGAACGTTCTTCTGGTGTTGTCGGCCGAGTAGCCCGACTTTTGCGGAAAGCCTCTGAACCTTTCAGACGCATAAGGAACAAATTAATGGCCGGATTGTTCATCCACTTCATCAAAGCCTTCATCCTCCTGATACCGTTCACCCCGAGTCTTGCCCTTGCCTCGAAGGGAACGGGCGACGCGGCCCGAAGCGCCGGCGGAATGTCCATTTTCCTGTGGTTCGCTGCAGTCAATGTTCTGATAATCGTATCGGCCGCATTCGTGAAATATGCGATAAAATCGAAGCCAAGAAAGGAAGCAGGGAAAAAGCGGCCCGACTGGGTGACCTCATTCACCATCAAAAACGACACCAACGAGATCGGTTATCTTTTCGACAGGGTCAGGGAGTTCGGCGAGGACCATCAGCTTCCGGTCAAAACAGTATTCGATTTATGCCTGGTCGCTGAGGAACTGCTTTCCTACGTGATTACCAACGGATTCGACGAAGGGGAGAGGGCTTCCCTCCAGCTTCGGGTCGGCATCGAGAAAGAACAGGCCCGCATTGCGGTGGAATATCAAGGGCGCGTCCTCAATCCACTCGAAGCTCCAAAGATAGATATCAACCTGCCGATCGAGGACCTGCCTCTCGAAGGCTGGGATGTCCACCTGTTGCGGCAGTTGGGAGATGATATCGGCTACGAACTGATCGGGGAGAAAAACATCATCACGGTGGTAAAGAGGTGGGAGAACACGGACGAGTCCGCACAACGCTGATCACGACGCAGGGGCCGTGCTGTTGGAAGAGAATTCGCAAACGATTCAATTGCCCACGCAGCAACTATACAAATCAGCGACAAAAAGATGACCGGAATACGCCGGAATCCAGCGGAGCCGACGCATTCCCGGACGCGGTTTGAACAAGAATGAAACTCTAATAGAATGGAAGCGCTCATTATGTTGAGGTACGGTTTCCCGACCGTGCCATAACGGCCTTGAAGTTCCAAATAAGAGGTGTCCCGACCTGCCTTCCCTGAAATTGCCTAAACACTGCCTTCAGGCCTTAACACCAATATCCCTGCCTTTGTATCGGCTGGTACTTAGCTAAAACTTGAAGTCATATTTGACAAACTACAAGACTTGGATTTGCGCGGAATGGGGCTTGGGATATAATTCCTTGATCGGCGCATGGCGATGAGATCGCTTTGTGGTATTTGAAAACAGGGGATATCCGAAATGGTCTTTGATCGCATCCGTTGCCCCTGCTCACATAAATGGTCAACCCTGTGTGCGCAACATGCGCCTGACCGTGCGGCGTGTCGTCGGGTTAGCTGCCTTCTACCCGAACCGAGATGAATTACGTCGTGAATATCCCGAGCTTGAAGACTAGGATATCCGGCAGGCTCTCCTCTATGCCGCGGGATCTAGATAGACTCGGTTCTCCCAGCTTTGCCGATAAAGAGCACCGGGTGACAAAAGGTATACCCCTCTTAGGTGATTATACTTGAGCAAGATCAAACAAATTCAAGAGCTGATCCGTAACGGCCTCTATTATCTCATCGAGCATGCTTATGAAGAAGCAGCTGCTGACGACTTCGATATTTACGATATGGAGCAAGGCATTTTGACTGGTAAGATCCGGAAGCGTTGGTCGAGGAAAGCGAAATACGAAGTTGTTGGTTTATCCCTGGACGGACGCCCTATCGGGATTATATGCCGCATAACATTGTCCGGGAAGGTCCGCATTATTACCGTTCATGAGAACAACCTCGTGGGTGGAACGGGAACGATGCTATGAACTTTTGGGAAAACGAAAGATGCGAGTATTGTGGTGGGCAAATAGTTGAGAAACGCGTGACTATCCACCGAAAAACCAAGGGTGGATACGTTCAGCTTGAGAATGTTCCCGCAGGAGTATGCAGGGATTGTGGGACGCGATACTTTACGGCAAACGTACTCAAGACCATCCAGGAGAGCATCAGAGGCCGAAAAAAAGCAGACCGTGAGGTATGTATGTCCGTGTACTCTTTGTAGGTAGCCTTGGCCAACGAAAGGGACCGCATGGCGAAGGTACGGAAATTCATTCTGAACGGTCTGAATTTCCCGGTTGCCAGGGTTCCATGGCCTGCAAGACCTAACTCACTGTTTCCAACTCCGCTTTGCCTTCGCGCTATGAATTAAGCGGTACAGTCGGCTTGTCGATCTGCTATAATGAATTTTTGCGAAAATGGAGGATGAAAACTCATGAGAAGGCACTTTCCGATTATCATAGAGCAAGATGTCGATGGGGTGTTTATCGTTGAGTGTCCAAGCTTCAAAGGGTGCAGAAGCTACGGCGATACCATTGAAGAAGCAATGGACAATATTCGTGAAGCCATTGAAGCCTGCCTTGAGGAAACTCCGCTTACAGGTGATGTGACCTTCATCGGGGTACGTGACCTGGAAGTTAACGTTGCATGACCAATATTCCTGCTCTTTCGTTCAATCAGCTGATAGCTGCCGTAGAGCGGCTCGGCTTCATCCGAGTGCGGCAACGGGGTCACATATCCGATTTGTCCATGAAGACGGGCGTAGAACGACTATTCCCGATCATGGCCAGAGAAACGACCAAAGGGGCTGCTCCATAAGATCGTTTGCAATGACTTGGAAATTACACTTTTTGAGTTCCTGCGGTTTCTGGAGTGAATCTTCGATACACCGCGAAGGAATCAAGAATTTTTATATCAAAGAGGAAAAGATATGAGGATCGTCTGCCTGCTCGGAAGCCCCAGAAAGAACGCAAATAGCTCCACCATTTCCGAGCGCTTCTGCACCACAGCCCAAAAGCTTGGAGCCCAAGTTCGAACCTTCGCGTTAAACGACCTCAATTTCCGGGGCTGCCAGGGATGCATGGCCTGCAAGACAAAGCTCGACAGGTGCGCCCTCAAGGACGACCTGACGGAAGTCCTGGACGCGGTCCGGGAAACGGATATCCTTGTACTGGCATCTCCCGTCTACTACTGGGATGTTTCGGCGCAGATGAAAGCGTTCCTCGACAGGACTTTCTCGTTCCTTGTACCCGATTTTATAACCGCTCCGCAAAAATCCCGCCTCGACCCGGGGAAAAAGCTGGTTTTCATTCTCGCCCAGAATAATCCCGACAGGAACTCTTTCACCGATATCTTCCCGAAGTTCGATTACTTCTTCCGGGCGTACGGTTTCACGGACACTCGCCTGATACGGGCCTTCGGCGTTGGCGGTCCGGGGGAAGTTGAGAGTCAGAAAGATGTGATGGAGTCGGCTGAGAAAACCGCCGAAGAGTTTTGCAGGGATAATTAGAAGGTAGAGTGTAAATTTTGAGCCGCCGGTCTTCGCAAGGCCGTTTCCGAGCGTTCCGTTACCACTGTCCGGCCGCGCCTGCTTATTGTCCCGAGAATTGATGCCCTGGCCAAAAATCGAATTCCTTATGTGACTGGGTCACCATTCAATAGACATAATGGAAGATGGCATAGCCAATTCCCACTATCATAGCCGCGATGGCAACGAGAGCGACATCAATCTTGCGCCACATAATTGCCAGAAATGCCAGGCCGGTAATGACATAGCTGGGCACTCCGGCGGCCACTGCATCCGGTATTAGCTTTAGCGACACTACTGCGATAATTCCCACAACCGCCGCGCCCCCCCCCGCCAAAAAAGCTTGAATATAGCGATTGCTGCGTACCAGCTCGACATAGCGTGCCCCGGCGATGACAAAAACAAATGATGGCAGAAATACAAAGAAGGTGGCAAGAATTGCGCCCGGAACACCTGCGGCAAGATAGCCTACAAAGGTTGTAAACAGCATAAACGGCCCCGGTGTTGCCACACTGAGGGCAACGCCATCCAGCAGTTGGCCGTCAGTCAGCCAGTGATACTGTTCGACCGCCCCATGCTGCATGAAAATAAGAGATGCGTATGCACCGCCAAAACTGAGTGCCCCGGTCTTGAGAAAAAGCCACGCGATCTGAAGCCAACCCACATTAGCCCCCGACCAAAAACCCACTTTGACACCGCCCCAGGCGAGCGGCGAAATCGCAAGCAGCTTCGACGGTCCGCGCAGCTTGGCTGTGAACTCGGCATATACCAAATTGATAAAGCCGGCGAGGATGAGAACAAATAGAAAATTCAACTTGGCGACAACCATCGCCAATATCGCGCCAATGACCACACAACCTAAAAATATGTTTTTTACCGCCGCTCTTCCAAGTTTGATGATTCCGGCGGCGATAATGCCCAGAACAGCGGGCTTGAGGATGAACAAGATGTCATTGACTTGCGGCAGGGAACCATAGGCCACGTAAAGATAGCTGAGCAGGATCATCAAGGCCGCACCCGGAATGATAAATGTAGCGCCCGCCAATGTCCCGCCGATAATACCCCGTTTCAGGTATCCCACATAGATAGCCAACTGTAAGGCTTCCGGGCCGGGCAGCATGTGGCAGAAAGCCATGATCTTTGTGAAACGGTCTTTTGTAAGCCAGCATTGCTTCTCGACCATATGATTGAACATCATGGTTATTTGTGCTACCGGGCCGCCAATATTAATAAAACCGAGCAGGAAGAAATAGGAGAACACTTTCCCCCATGAAGGCAACCGGTCTTCGTGCTGCCTATTAGGGCTGTCTGACACTACATTTGGCATATCTGTAGAATTCGCAACTGCACTCGTTTTTTCATCTTCAGCCATTATACTCTTCTTTCTCGTTGGACTTGATTTGCATAGAAAGTTTGCTGTAGTGCTCTCTCATTTCGTCGGATAATCCCATTCGCTCTATTTTCCCATGCTTCATAACCACAACGTGTGTTGCAATATCGAAAGCTTCTTCCAGGTTATGTGTGACATAGACCAGTGTAAAACCGAGCTGTTTGTGAAGACCTAAGATTTCCCTTCGAAGCAGGAAATTCAGCTCGTAGTCAAGGCTTGAGAGCGGCTCATCCATCAGCAAAATTCCTGGGCGAGGCACCAGTGAACGTGCAATGGCGATACGCTGCCGTTCGCCTCCGGAAAGTTGGCCGGGCTTGGCATCCAAATATTTCTCCATTCCGACAAGCTTAAGAACTTCCCTGATGCGCTGCGCTCTTTCTTCCGCTCTAATGCCCTTGGCCTTCAGCCCAAATTCAAGATTTCCCCTGACACTAAGGTGCGGCCACAATGCCAGGTCTTGAAAAACCATGCCAAGATTTCGCTCTTCAGGTTCTCTGAAGATTAGGCCATTGGCTGCGACCAATGTTCCGTCAATCATGATCTTACCCGAATCTGGAACGATGAATCCGGCCAGCATGTTCAACACTGTTGTCTTCCCGCATCCGGAAGGCCCGAGAATTACCAGACGTTCTCCGGGCGCGATCTGGAGCGAAAAATCCGCTACAGTGGCTTTGCCGTTGTACAATTTCGATACTGTTCCAAAGGTGATCCCTTCCATTTTTCCCGTTCTTCTTCCTATGGCCCTCATCTTCCGGAGAGGACTGCGACCATAGCGAGAGGTATCAGCGTGACCATAATCATGATGACGCAAAGGGCGGCTATTAATTCGGGCGGATTGTTTGCCATCAGAGTAAAGGTTCGGACCGTGAAGGTATCGCTTCCGGGAGGATACGCCATCATGGAGATGCCTGTATCCCGCAGGCAGAAAATATATCCCACAATCCAGCCTCCAATAAGTCCCCGCTTTGCCAGAGGTAAAATGATCTGTGACATGCGTCTTGCCCAACCCGCCCCGGCAGCCTGTGCTGCCTGCTCCATGGATGGGGGAATCTGAGCAAGCGTTGTCACGGTGATACGGCTGGTCAACGCAGTGTATTGGGCTATATACCCGAGGAGAATGATGGCGAATGTCTGGTATATGACATTTGTGAAAGGACGATTCCAAAGACTGACAAGACCGGCACCTAGTATGGTGCTCGGCAAGGCAAAAAGAAAGATTGTGAGTGTATCCATTACACGCCAGAACCGAATGGCCTTTTTATAAACAATATAACCTGAAGTCGCACCGAGAATAGTCAGAATTGATGCGCCCATCACTCCGAGTACGACGCTTCGGACCAGACTGTCACCAGCCTTGGCAAAAGCTTTCCCATAAACGGCAAGCGAACCCGAACGGACAAAGAGGACCGTATATGGAACTATGACGAAGATAAAGCAAAGCAGAGCCGTTACAACAAACAAGGGCCAGCGCCAAGCTCTGAGTCTGATCGGCACTGGTTGTCCATGCGCTGGTCTTAACTGGAAGGTCTTTTCCCGGAGAAACAGGTCTTCTGCTGCTAGAACGAGGATTGTTATCAAAACCAGTGGAATTGAGGCCGCAGTCGCTGCATCAAAACTGTAGAACGCGGAAAACTCAGTGAAGCTTTCGACCGGGAAAACGTTATAGCGCAGAAACATGGGGACACTAAACTCTCCCATGCTGAGCAGAAAAACAAGCATTGCGGCCAGAGAGACTCCGGGCAGTATAAGAGGAAGAGTTATTTGCCACAGGACTCGACGCCAGCGTGAAACTATCCGCGCGGCAGCCTCCAGATCGGGATTTATGGTCTTTGCATAAATCATCACCATGAGGACCACAATAGGCATGTAACACAAAGAGAGTGTAAGAACACAACCCGGCAGACCAAACAGCAATGAAGAGGTAATCCCCGCAACTTCTCGACCAAAGCGCCGGAAAATAAAGCCCTCTCGACCAAACACCAGGAACCAACAAAAAGCGCTGATGTAAGGTGGAAGCAAAAGCGGGGTTACGAGAATGAGGGCAAAGAGGCGGCGAAATGCAAGGTCGGTTCTGCTGAAAAGGATTCCCAACGGCGCTCCGATTCCAGTGGCAATCAAAGTGGTAAGGAATGCCAGGGCAAGGCTTTGTTTAAGCAATACCCAGTTTCGGTAGGACAGGAGCAAAGATTTGTAATGAGCGAGGCTGATATGGCCATCTGAAACCAGACTCCTTGAAATCATAAGTATAACCGGCAATAGACCGGCCACTATGAGCAGGAGAAAAACAGAGTTGAATGCAACTTTTCTCGGTTTCACGAGCCTGCCCATGATTTCAAGTAAGGTCTAAGCTCCGAGACCTTCTGGGCGGTCTTGGCATAATCAATTCGCATGGTCCGTATGTTTGCAATTTTGGGTACCTCCTGCGGTTGCTCAACTCCGGGATGTAACGGGATTTGAGCAGCGTCAGAGAAAGCGAGTTTTCTCTCGGTTTCTTGGGACAATATGTAATCGATCAACTTTTTGGCATTTTCAGGATGTGGAGCGTTCTTTATAAGGAGTATGGCATTAGGGACAATCAACGCTCCGACTTCGCCTTCCCCTTGGTCAGGATAAATGATGTCAACCGGGTTGCCCTGCCGAATGCGGCTGATTGCATCATCGCTATCGGCAAGGCCGAATTCGAATTCTCCAGAAGCCACCATATCCGCAGTTTCGCCATTGCTTGTCGAGACCTTAACCTGGTTCTTCTTCGTACCTTCCATGAAATCTTTTGCACAGGCATCACCCCAAAGGGTGAAAAGTCCGGCTATTTCGTCGGTGGTTGTACCGAAAAGCGGATTGGCTATTACCGCTTTCCCTTGGAACCGGGGATCGGTGTAAGCGAGTATCGATGACGGTTTATCTTTTGAGTTCTTATTTGACAGCAGAACCCTTACCCTGGCGGAGAAGCCCGTCCAATAACCCTCGGTATCCTTAAAGATATCTGGAATTTCAGCAGCATTGGGTGAAGCATAAGTGGCTGCTATCCCCATTTGCTTCAGGACTTCGGCGCGGATAGGCTCGTTTGCCCAATAGACATCGGCCTGCGGATTGTTCTTCTCCGCAATCAACCGGTTCATAACGCCCGCGCTTTTTGCCTCCTCCGTGTCAAAGACGGCCCTTACTTTTATCCCCGTCGCTTTTTCGAAATCTTTGAGAATGGGTTCCGAAAAAACCTGGTCCTCGGAAACATATATGACCGTCTCGTTGGTCTTTGCTCGTCCACAGCTGTATAGCGCCGAGAAAGTCAAAAGCACGATAAATAATAGGCTATGCTTCATTGGAGGCTACCTCCTCTCGCCGGTAAATCGGGGCCATTAAAGATGATATGGTTCCCGAATCTGGTGCAAGATTTATCTTGGCCCAATCTATCTCAGCCCATGGTTTTTCCCGTCTGATCAAGGGCGGCCTTTAATCCTTCAGCCAGTCTATTTGCTGGCCCCTCACCCCAATAGTGCAGAAAGAAAATTCTCGGATTTTCAGTTACCATATGGTTGTGTACGGCTACCACTTCGATCCCATGCCGGACGAGAGCATCAATGACATTTTGGACTTCCGGTTCGAGCATGGCGAAATCACCGGCTACAGCCGCTTTATCTTCTGTTCCCTGGAAAGCGGCCCAAGTGTTGAACCCCATAAAGCTGGTAACAGGCATTCCATGATCGGTCAGTTTTACGTCCGGGCGCCCGATTACGACCTTGAAAACCCCGGAGTTCATCTGTCCCTTTTGGCCAAGGATGGATTCCAATTTTGCGGTATTGATTTTACTCTCTACCGGTTGGGCCTGTCCTTCCGCCGGGTTGCCATGCCTCAATTCACTTATTCTATTGAGCACCATTCGGACGCTTTGAGCCATCTTTTCTGTTGGTCCCATCCCTTCTATGTGCATGAACATGACCTTGTGGTCGTCTCTAACAAAATGGTTGTGCAAGCCGGTTACATGTAAACCCTGATCGATTGCCGTTTTCTCGACTGGCCCGACCTCACGCTCGTCCACCACGATGTCACCCATGATCATCGCTCCATCCTGCATATCCTGCATGGGAGTGAAGCCTATCCAGGTTGTCAGGCCCATGGGAGGAGTAATTCTGAAGCCATCGACCGAAACCGCCAGGTCTTTCTGGGGGATCGAGATCTTGTACTCACCATCCTTAGCTTCTCCTTTGATCCCGATGGCCTGCTCTATTTTCCCGGTGTCCAGTTTTTGAGAAGCATAGGGTGCCGGTCCAAGCAGAGGGCTCAATGCAGCAATTGTAAACACCACCCAAATAAGCAGGGAAAGCCTCAAGTATTTCATTTCCCCCTTCTCCTTCATTTTTGAGAAATTTACCCGACGTTGACTGTCAATTTGTCAAAATGGGTTTGGGCATCAGACTTCGTCCATAACCCGATTTTGCCCGGATCGGTGAAAGTGGAATCTTTTGCATCCATGACTTTCTTTCCATCGAAGTAGCATTCGATATGGTTTCCGTTCATCGTAACGCGCAGGGCGTGCCATCCCGGACGTGCCTGGATTTTTGTGCCCTCTATCTGGGATCGTCTCCCGTCTTCAACCTTGTAGAGGTTGTAGTTATCCTCAAGCGGGTTGAAGCGGGCCACATAGTAATTCTCGGCATCTTTTGCCCGCCACACCAGACCTCCGCCCTGGTCTTCTTTCCCGGCCGCAGCCTTCATGGCTACCGAAACATCAACATCCTTGTAGCTCGTATCGCTAACCAGAATGAGATTGAACGTGGAACCTGAGTTTCTGGCAACCTGCGCCAGTGCGTGATGGGAAATGGCTGTTGAATCCGGAACGGTTTTCCACTCACCGACAACTGGATTAAATCCTGAAGGCACTTCACCGGCCTTCTCGGAATCAAAATTCCACGTTTTAGACCCGCTCTGCGCAAGAGCTGTTGTTGCAAAGAGCAATAGACTGAGAATGACCACAGACCATTTACTCATATTGACACTCCTTATCCGCACCATAATGCTCAACAGAAATGGTCCCCTCCGGCCAACGCCTTTCGCGATGATCTATTTCTTTTTGAAGATAAGGAGGCAAAGTTAAGTTAATGTTAGATGAAAGTTAGAATTCTCTAACCTTTAGGGATTGGGAGGCTGACATGAAATGAACTTCCATTGCCGGGGCTGCTTTCAACTTCAATTCTTCCTTGATGAGACTGAGCAATCCACTGAACGATAGAAAGCCCAAGACCACTTCCGCCCATTTGCCTCGAACGGGCTTTGTCCACCCGGTAAAACCGTTCGGTTAGATGTGCAAGATGCTCTGCCGCGATACCGGGGCCGGTATCTGATACCGTCACCTGCACCAGCTGATCCTTGGTTTCGGCTGAGATCGTTATCTGTCCCCCTTCAGGTGTATATTTGACGGCGTTATCAATGAGGTTGGCAAAGAGCCGGAACAGATATGTTTCATCGCCAATAATCACGACCGTGGGAAGGTTGATCGTAGCGATTTCGACGCCCTTCTGCCGTGCCAAAGGAAGAAAAGATTCAATAACCTCACGGATCAGAAGATCAAGCCGGAGGGGCGCCTTCTCCATTATGACCTCTCCAGCATCTGCTTGAGTCAGAAGCATTAAATCTTCAACAATTTTGGACATGCGTTCTGACTCTTTGAGAATATGCTCAAGTGCCTCCCGGTACTCGTTTTGACTGCGAGGCTGACGCAAAACAACTTCCGCTTCACCTCTAAGTGAAGTTAAGGGAGTGCGAAGCTCGTGAGAAGCATCGGCACTGAAACGTTTGATCTGGCGGTATGCTTCATCAAGAGCAGTAAAAGCCATATCGAGTCTATAGAATGTTTCATTAAGGGTCTGAGCCAACAAACTGAGTTCATCATTCCCTCGGATATCGAGCTTTTCTTTGAGATCATGAGCACTGATCGAGCGCGCCCGTTCAGTAATTTGGGCAACAGGTTTAAGGGCTTTACCGGCAAGCCACCATCCGGTCAAGCAGGCTAACACCAGACCTAAAGGGATAGTGACCAAGAGAATCCATCGAGTCTTCATGAGAGCTGAATCGACTTCAGTAAGGGGCATAGCAACTTGCACCACCAACTGATCGGGATTTATTCCACGAACAGGCATACTCACTTCTCGAAGATGTTTTCCACCAAAAGTAACCTCACTCCAGGCTATTCCAGTCTCATGAGCCTTCTTGAGAATGGAAATATCGACAGGCAGGGGACTCCCTTCCAGTTCTTCTGATGAGTCAACGACCTTTCCTTCGCCGTCCAAGATCTGAACAAGAGAGGCAGCAGCGGGAGTTCCCCCGGTCTCGATGGCCTCAGCGATCCTATGGTAGCGAATTCTTTTCTCGCTTACTGACATAAGCCCGCTAATCTGCTCTCCCACAGCCTTGATGGTATCATCCACTCCCTTTAATAAGCTGTGCTGCAAATTCAAATACAGCCAGAGGCTGAATACGGACCAAAGGACTGTTAGAATAATGGCCGAGAAAGTGCTCAAGCGCATTCGTAGACTTTGAAAAGGCAACCTCATTTCTCAGCCCAGCTTTCAGCAAGAACATAGCCAACCCCTCGCACAGTATGGAGTAACGGCTGCTCAAAATCTTTGTCGATCTTCTTCCGCAAATAATTGATATAGACGCTCAAAACATTGCTTCCAAGATCGAAGTGCGCCTCCCAGATGTGCTCGAGAATCTGGGTGCGGGTGACAACATGATTTTGGCGTTGGAGCAAAAGTTCCAAAAGAGCAAATTCGATGCGGGTGAGAGGTATAGGTTTTCCGGAGCGAGTGACAGTTCTCGTGTTTGGATCAAGTACGAGATCGGCGCAATTCAGTGGTTCGCACCGTTCAACCTTCCCACGCCTGAGTAGCGCACGCACACGGGCGACAAGTTCCTCAAAAGCGAATGGCTTGGTAAGGTAGTCGTCTGCCCCCGCGTCCAGCCCCTGCACTTTGTCGATAACTGCATCCCGAGCCGTTAAAACCAGAACAGGGGTCCGAGT
>JAEZHY010000119.1 GCA_023416335.1 Pseudomonadota bacterium
CGGCTATGCTGCCCCAGGGCTTTCGTGGTTGAAAGTTTTTGTCCTTAGGAACGATTTCGTGTTTTCAGGTTGTTCTTTGAAAGAAGAACCGACCGGCTTTTGGCAGCGCGTCGGTTGGCCAACAAGACGCATTTCGAATTTGCTTCATGAAAGTACTGAAAATGCCGTATTACCAAACGCGATCAAAACCAGCCGCTGAAAATATTTATTACTGTTTCTGTTGTGGTGTTGGGGAAAAGGCACGAAACTCCCCCCCCCCGAATACCTTTCCTAAACCGGATAGGCGAGGTGACTTTTGCGCGCCGTATCCCTTTTTCAAAGGACTCACCGTGGGCATTCTGAGAAGAGATTTTTTGAAATACTGCCTTGGTTCGGCAGCTCTTGGACTGGAACTGTCGGCTCATGCTTCGCTGGACAAGGTGCTCGCCGCCGGCAGCAATGTTATGGAACAAAGTCCGTCTGTGCCGTCGTACCCGATAAACGAAAGTGTTTACACAACACTGGAAAAGACGGTCGTTCCGACGGCTCATGGCTCGACGATACTATTGCCGCGCCAGGTCGGCGAATATGCATTATACCATTACGGTGAGTGGAACGGGAACGGACCCGGATATCCCTACCTGCGGCCCGACATGCAGACCGGAGCCGTTACACCGTCGGTTCCAGACCCTTCGGCCATCAAGCTCCTGTCTTTCTTCGCCATAAGCGATATCCACATCGCCGATAAAGAAAGCCCGAGTCAGTGCAACTACCTGGGTTATGAATATCCGGAGCCCAGGACTCCAACAGGGACGGCTTTGGGCAATTCTTCGGCCTACTCGGCGGTCATCCTCTATACGACCCACGTCCTCGACGCCGCCGTTCAGACGATAAACGTCCAGCACCGGAGGGCGCCGTTCGATTTCGGCATCAGCCTGGGCGATGCCGCCAACAACACCCAGTACAATGAACTCAGATGGTATATTGACGTCCTCGACGGTCAGCTCATCTACCCCAGTTCAGGCGCAAACCTGGGGGCCGGCAACATCCTGTATCAGAAACCCTACCAGGCAGCGGGGCTGGACAAGTCGATCCCCTGGTACCAGACCATCGGCAACCACGACCAGTTCTGGATGGGTTCTGCATCCGTCGATTCGACGCTTGCCAATTCCAGCCTTACCGTCAAGGATACCTATACCGGTTCCGATGTACTCAAGATGGGCCAGATAACTTCACTGCCTCCGGATTTTGCACAATACTTCAATAACAACAGTCCCGGCTTCTATATGGGTGTCGTAGATGGTGGGAGTCCGTCGGGGGAAATCATCTGTGCGGGTGCGGAGGCCAATTTCCCGTCCCCGCCTCAGGTCACCGCCGACTCGAACCGACGATCCCTCTCGATGAAAGAGTGGATGAACGAATTTCTGAATACCACGTCGAACCCTCCGGGGCATGGGTTCACGCCGGAAATGGTCAACCGCACGGTTAGCGGCGCCGACAGCCCGTTTGCCTGCTATCATTTCTACCCGAGGTCGGATGTACCAATCAAAGTCATTGTCCTGGACGATACCGACAAAGTCCTGTGCGGCGCGGCGGCGGCACTCGACCAGGAACGTTACCAGTGGCTCGTTGACGAACTCGACGCGGGAGAGGCCGCGGGGGAACTCATGATCATCTGTGCGCATATCCCGATTTGGCCCTACGCGCAGGGAGTCCCGGCCGACCCGCCTCAGCATATGTCAACGGTATCCTCGAGTTCCTATGTAACCGAGCAGAACTTGCTCGCTAAACTCCACACTTACAAAAACATTATTATGTGGGTCGCGGGGCACGTGCATCGCAATGCCATCACCCCGCAACCGGCACTGCTGGAGGGCGGTTTTGTCGATCTCGAAAAAAGCTTCTGGGAGGTCGAAACGCCTTCATTAAGGGACCTGCCCCAGCAGTTCCGTCGCTTCAATATCGTTGCCAACAGCGACAACACCATTTCAGTTTTTGCGCTCGATGTCGATGTCGCGGTCAATCCGGCCGTTCTCCAGGATGGATCGTCTTCACCCGCGTGGACGTCGCGTTCCTATGCGATCGCAACCCAGCAGATATTCAAAAACCCGATATGCCAGGGGCCTCACGTAGCTCCAACGTCCGGTGTCTACAATGCCGAACTCGTCAAACACCTGAGCCCGGAAATGCAGAATAAGATCAGGACTATTCGTGCGAATCGTTCCTTCGCTCCTATTGCGTCCCTGCTGCTGGACGAATAGCTCCGCATCGGTGCATGTTCAACCTCATATCCCAATTCGCTCATTGACGGAGCGCATTGGGGTATGGGACAATTATCGCACGATGCCAAAAGTATCAGTCCGGACCGCCAGGCCCGCCATTGCGGAGTCCGAAAGATGAAAGACGGCGCCAGGTATGTAAAAATCGTTGAGTGGTCCGAGGAAGATCGCTGCTACGTGGGCAGTGCACCGGGCCTTATATATGGTGGGACCCACGGCGACGACGAAAAGGCGGTTTTTGAGGAGCTTTGCCAAATCGTTGAAGAAGCAATCGAACTTTATCGCAAGGATGGCAAGCCACTCCCCCCGGCAACATCCGGCCGCGACTTCGCCAACAAAATGCAAGAGGTCGCATGTTCCTGCCGGACCTATTGCTAATCGGCACGACCCCTACTGTCCTCCGAACCGGCTTCTTCTCCACCTAGCCCCCCGCATATCTGCCGACAACGTATCCGAGCACACAGGCGAGAACATAAAGGGGCGCTCCCCACAGGAGAATCCGCCGCCCGACAATCCGAGTACTTTTCAGGGCTATAAGAACCAGCCCGGCTGCGAGCACCCAGGTCCCAATCCACACAAAAAATACAATAGAAAAGTAGTCCGGCATGCCACAGAAGTAGCCCTTGGGATCGAGCATCCGAAGCCGGTGTAACTCGCCAAGCCGGTAGGCAATTATTCCTCCCGACATAAGGGCCAGTGCCGGTAACGGGAAGTGTGCGAAACGGCGGCTTCGAACCCAACAGGACATGACGAACGTTGGCAGTGCGGCCACGCCAGCAATTGCGAAGCTCAGCAAATCATCCATGGTTGCCGGAACAAACGGGGCGAAATCCTTTAAGTAGCCCATAGCCGACTCGTTTCCATATTCAGGTTTCGATCATGGCCTGACAGTTCGGCTCCGTACTCCGGGGCAGGCGGGAAGCAAGAGCAACTGCGCATACTTACGTTATCTGTATAGCGCCTGCCTTGGGATTACTCAAGAAGAGGTCTGTCGCAATTCGATCATCTTCAGGCAGGCATCCATGATATGCCGAACTCCTTCATGGGAGCAAGGGAAACTACAGAAAGAGCAGGCTTTGGAGTTGCACATGCCGGAGAAGAAGGAATGCGAGTTCCAGGGGAAATATTACCCGAATGGTGGAAACGTGTGCATAGGGGACCAGTGCATCCAGTGCTACGACGGAAAATGGGGCCCCAACGAATACGAACTGGCTTTTCAGGAGAGAATCATTGAAACCTTGAAAAGTCAATGAAGCTTCTGCAGCCGATTTGACGGTTACCGGTCAATCTTTCAGGTCCTCATGCCCTCTTTGGCCGTGAGGACCGTCCGGTTCCGGTATTGGGGCAGGAAGACATTTCCAAGCAGTGAGATTGTCCCACAATCTTTCAATTCTTGTATGATGTCATCTCAACTATTCCTTTTCCTCCGCCCATTTTAGGATTACTGCATTTGACCTCAAACGTATGTTTGATGCTGCCGACTCCCGGGGCATACCAGGTAAATTCCTCCACTGTGACTTCAGGTTCGCCCCCATACGATCCAAGGTTTACCTTTCCACTGAAGTATTCTCTTATTTTTAAACACCTCTCGAAGTTACCGGCCGGCACGGTGACAACATCATCTATTTTTTCAATAGTACTTGTCATGGTAACCGATACTTGCTCCTTGAGAAAATCCACCTCCTTAAACTCAGTCCAGGTGGTTCCGACAGCTATAGGGTACTTAAACTCCCATTCCTCACTCTTGTTCCTTTTCGGAGCTTTATCACCGGGTTCCTGTGTTGCAACGAGCAGAATGCCTTCTTCATTTTCATAGTGAAACATCTTCAGATATTCCCCGCCATTCTTGAGAGCAGCTGTCATAGGAGTCAATTCAAGTCCGTCAAATTTCTCTTTAGAGCCGCTGACAACCACCACTTCCGCCACACTCTTTCTCTGTTCATTGATGCTGGTTAATGTAAACTCAGCAGTGAAACCCTCCCTGAGAGGAAAGTATTCCGATCCATAACCAGGTCCGGCAAAGATCAAGAGCATAACCATGGAAACCGGCGCCAACAGCCTGAGCATTGTCTTCATCATTTTAAATTCTCCCCGGCACAGAATACCGAATTCTTGAAGAATTGAAGGACTGGGTGCATCTACCTCCCCGGCGATCGTCTTCGATCATATAGCAAAGCCGGCGGGATTTTCGTACAAAAAGGTATCAGTCGACTCACATCAAGGCAGCGCGCGGAGGTTGAGGGCAGGCGAGGGTTCCTTCCGACCTGAGATCGCGTTCACATAAGAAGTTCAATGAAACGCTGAATTAGAGGAAGAGACAGAAGGAAAAGGAAAAGAGCGGTCAGCCCCCATAGCAGGCTGAGCAATTTCCTGCCGGCCCGCCATGACAATATGGAGGAACATGACAGCTGAATGGCCCCGGCGCCATACAAAACGAGCTGAAGGATTACGGTGCCCCAAAGATTTAGTGACGGAGGGCCTTCATAAATCACCATACCCGCTGCAATGGAGACAATGATAATGGCGGCCAGCTTGATTTTCTGCCGTCGCGATATTCCACTTATCCTGCCGACGGGCGGTTCCGAGTGGCCGGCCATCGATCACCTCTTTCATTAGAAGATTGCATTCCGGGCATAAAGCTCCCCGAAATGCAAACCGATTTGGAAATGGTAGAGAGCCTCTGAGGCGGTGATTGCGCTTTGGTGCTATCTGCACGTTTCTACCGCAAATGGTGGCTCAATGTAGCTTCCAAAATTGCCCATCAGCACATTCCATCGGAGATAGGCGGGCGCGGGATGCTTGACCATGCCTGGTCTTCTTGAAAGAAAGTCAGACACCTCCTGTGATCGCAACTGTGTCCGGAAGGTCACATCCCTTCCCTGCTGTCCACATAAGAACCCCATCTTCTCTGGATCTCCGCTGAGGCTTTCGAGGATTTGGGCACATGTTTAGTAAATTTTCTTGACATTTACTAAATTTCCGCCCAGAATACCTTCCCAACCGAGATCATTGACCAAACCCTTAAATTCTCTGTAAAATCCCATAAGGAGTATCCAATGCATAGTGAATCACTTATTGAATTGGCTCTCAAAATATTATCTTGCAGTCAAAAGGAACTTGCGTCTCAGCTTGGTGTTTCCCAGACACAAATTAGCAAATGGAAGAAGGGTGAACACATGTCTCATGATATGGAAGAAAAGATTCGCACAATTACAAATATCGGCGATATAGACCCATCTTTCATCTTGTGGACCGGTTCTATTGAAGAAGCCAGTAAATGGGAAGATCTCATACACTTTCTGGCTGATAGAGCTAAAGAAAGCGAGGAAACTGGATATGACACATATCCTTTAGATGATGAGATAGGCCTATTGAGTTGGAGCACATTAAGCCTATTAATGGAACTTGGAGTCAGTATCCCTAATAATATTCCAAGTGAATTGTATTTCGATTATGACTCAATATATGATAAAGAAAAAAGTGATGAAGAATCAGAAGAAATACTTTTAACCATCTTAGAAGGAAATCCATACTCTAAATTAATTTATAACATTTTCCTGTCATTGAATGACGTTTGGGGGTTCTATAATGCATATATGATGGAGTTGATTTCAGACGATGATTTAGACCTCATGAATACCGGAGCAGAGAATATCGAACCGTGTTTAATTGAATTGGCAGCCTGCAAGTTGGAGGATAACGAAGAGTTAATGCCTATGCTGAAAGAATTTAGGCATCGTACTTTGAAGAATTATAGGAAATGGATAGAAATCGTTAAAGACAAAGCGTTCAGGGCAGGGGTCCCTCTCAGGGCAGAGCTTATGGAACTGGTCACGTGCGATTGCGAGGAACTTTCTGAAAAAGCTGAAGCTGAGAGCTTCGGATTCAATTCAGCCAGACTGCATCCTGATATTTATATGAATGAAATTCTGTGCAGCCTGAGGGCAATTCATCAGGTTCTGCCAGCCATACTCGAAAAACTTGGAATTGATTTCAAGTTAGATGACTCGGAGTTTTACATTAAATAATTTGAACTGGTCTATCCGGAGTTAAACAAACAAGGATTCGTAAGACACGATGTGAGTGTCGAAAGGAGAATAGATGGGATTGGGGATCCGCGTTTTCTTTATAAATCCGAATGATTCTTTCCAGCGTATTCCGGTTGCTAGGTTTGAACGATTTTATGAGCCCGATTCGGAAGAGCAATTTACTGAGTTTGCAGGGCAAAAGGTGAGATGCGCGTTCGTGATCGTGGAGACGAGTAACCGTAAGCCGGTTTCGGTAAGGCGAATTGATTACATGCTCATCCAGTTGGACAGGAAGGGGAAATTGGATACAAAGGAGCATCATAGACACCTTCACCTTATCATGACGGGGTTTGGCGCGAGTTTCCCCATTCTAGAAAAGAACCGCTCATTAAGCAAAGCACAGGGACACTGGGCAAATAGTCAGATTGACCGAGACTTCAGATGGCAGCCTTCATCTGAATTGGAAGAGGCTATCCGAAGTGCCGCCCTCGGAAAGTGAACGGGATAAGCATAGTGGTTGCCCTTTGCGCAAGAAAATTCGCTTAATAATAACCCCGAGAGCTGTCCGAGTAGAAGCAAAGGAGGAATGCGCAAGTTTTATCATCTATTGCAGTTGAGGAGGTAAGTTAACATTATAACAGCTGATCCGATCCACCTTAAACCTTATGCGCCGAAAGGCTCATTGCGCTGGTGAAAGGGTGAGAGGTTAAACACCTCAAGGTGCGCGGCGTCCTGCTGCCATTTGAGTGTTCCTTCGACCAGAAACGGCCCTGGGGTGGTGACCTTGTCACCCATAGCCCGATAAGCTGGCGGGAGAACAGCGGCTTCCAACAGGCCGGTTTCATCTTCGAGGGTCAGAAACTGCAATATGCCGCTTCGGGTAGGTACCCGGCGCATG
The DNA here is from genome assembly GCA_023416335.1 of Pseudomonadota bacterium. The sequence goes on from JAEZHY010000119.1 coordinate 7,185, forward strand.
GCGGCCATGATTACCAGCAGGCACACGCGCGCTCCCGACTTTGAGGCAGCGGCGGTTTGGATCGGAACGCAGCCGTAGCGCTCCGCCTCTTTTCTGAGGAGTGCTGTAGGGTGTGCCGACAAGTGCATTTCCAAATACCGCAGTTCATTTCGCACCCGCACCAGCGCGGCATAAAGGTCGGGGTTGCTTTGCGGCCGGGTTGTTGCCCGTTGCGGGATTTCCGCTCTCACGCTATCCACTGCCGCCGGGGTTCCACCCTTTTTCAGGATCTCCAGTGCAGCTTCGTGCACGAACGGATACCATTCGGGGAGCAGCGGATGCAGCCTGTCGCAGGCCCCCGAAAGGACCAGCGCTGCAGTCTCAGTACGGCTCGGCTTGACGCGGTTGAGAAAGTTGCGGAGGGTTGTGAACAGACCGTTTGCTGCCCGGTTTTCCAAGATATTTTCTGCTGTTGCCGACGTAAGTCCTTTTATCTTTTCCAGCCCGATGCGAACCGAGGCCAAGTGGATCGCGGCTTTCGCCGGGATGACGGGAGTATAACCATCTTCCAGACACGATAAGTAACCCGAAGAATTGACGTGCGGCGCTTTCAGCTCAACTCCACCGCGCATCAGGTCGGCGGCAAGGGTCCTCAACGGATATATGCCCTGGTGATGGTTCAACAGGGCGCAGGCGAACTCCACGGGGTGATGGGCCTTCATGTATGCCGACAAATAGGCTAGCCGGCCATAGCTTGCTGCGTGGGCTTTGTTGAAGGAATATGCTGCAAAACGCGCGACGGCAGCCCAGGCCGATCTTGCGCGCGCCAGGGTTGATGGGTTCGAGCATCGCCCGGACACGCTGCATTTATTCAGAAATTCGCGTTCCAATCCGGCAAGAACCTCCGGATTACCAGCGCTTCGGATGATCGCCGAACGTAACTCATCGGCCTCAGCCAGGCTTACCCCACCCGCACGGCTAAGCAGCGCCATGATATCTTCCTCGTAGAGGAGCATTCCATGAGTCTCGCCGAGCCGGTCGGATATCTCCGGATCGAATGGTTCATTCTTTTCTTCCCCACGGGCGTGGCGGATGAAGGCGGCTTTGGCTGCTCCAGCCGATGCTCCCGGTCGGATAAGCGCCAGCGCCGCAGTTATGTCGTTTTGGCTTCGGATCGGGATTTTTGTCAGCAGCGAGCGCATGGCGGGGCTTTCGAGCTGGAAGCAGCCGATCGTTTCGGCCCTGTCGACCAGGGCCAGCGTCACCGGATCGTTTTCGGGTATTGCCTCCAGGTTGGATGGATTCGGATTTCCTGCCAGCCGAAGCGTTTCTTCAAGTTCGCTCAGGCAACGGTTCCCGAGCAGGTCGATTTTGATAATCCCCAGATCTTCCAGGGCCGTGAGGTCGCACTGGGTTGCGACTATGCCCTTGGGAACCCGATCGAGCGGGAGGACGTCTTCGAGCGGGCCGTTCCCGATGACAATCCCTCCGGGGTGGGCCGCAAGATGCCGAGGTCGGCCGATAAGGCGCTGAACAAGCGGCAAAACATTGCCGAGACCTATTCCGGCGACCTGGGTCCGGCCACCCGGGGCCACATCATCCGGGACGATTTCGTCCGCCAGGTCCAGGAAATCGAATTCGGCGACCGCAAGATCTTCGGACGGCAGGTTCCGGCTTAGTTCCTCGATATGTGAGGTCTTGAATCCAAAAGCCTTTAGCCCGTCCCGCAGAGCGGACCGGCGCTGGAATGTGTGGTACGCTCCTGCCGTTGCCACCCGGTCTCGGCCGAAGCGACGGTAGACCCAGTCGATCACTTCTTCCCTGCGGTGCCATGGGAGGTCAAGATCGACGTCCGGCCAGGAAGATTTGCGCTCGTGCAGGAAGCGCTCGAACAACAGGCCATCGGCAACGGGATCAACCGGTGTCGCACCGAGCAGATGCAGGGTCAGGGAACTCACCGCCGATCCGCGGGCAACCACCGGGATGTCACTATCACGACAGTGGGCAACTATTTCGTTTACGATCAGGATGAACCCGCAAAGTCCGAGGCGTTCGAACTGCCGGAGTTCCATCTCCAGGCGGTCGGAATAAGCACTCGTCCAGGCGCCGGCGTTTCGCAGTCTACGATCGACCGCTCCGCTGCACAACCGCCGCAGCAAATCCCGGGGATGTTGGGGCGCAGGCAATTGCAGAGTGGGAGGCTCTACCTTTAGAGCGCTCATATCGAACCGGCATGCATCGGCTATGTCCGCCGCACCGATCAGCGCTTCCGGAAAGTCTTGGAAAAGGGACTCGACTTCAGCGGGCGGACGAAGGCGGCGTTCCATACTCTCCACCTCGGCAGCCTTCGTCGTCTCGGAAATGAGCATGCCTTGCCGGATAGCCGCCTGGAGCAGATGCAGCCGGTGGTCTTCTTCGTCGAGAAAAACCGCATCCAGGTCGGCAACCGGTCGAACACCCAATCTCCTTGCGACTTCCCGTGCATGAATTCCCCGCTCCCGATCGCCCGGCCGAACGCAGAGCAGGCCGAGGCGCCCGGCCTGGAAATTGCCCAAAGAGAGCAGCCGTTCGATAACCTGAGGGTCGTCGCTCAACGCAAACAGGCCTTCGGAGTTTGCTGATGCAATTGGAACCGGATCATCGCCCCCGGTACCGCCGCCTGTCCGCGGGCGGTCCGCAATGCGTCTCCGGCTGACAATCCGACATAGACTGCGGTAACCGGTCAGATCGGCTGCGAGGAGCACGAGTCGGCCCCCCTTGTTACCGAAACTGCGCACGCCAAAGCCGGTCCGGAGTTCGACTCCCGTGATGGCTTTTATTCCATGGGCGCGGCATTGACGTTGAAACCTCACCTGTCCTCCGAGGTTTTCAAGATCGGTAAGGGCCAGCGCGGTATAGCCCAGCGCAACCGCGCGAGCGACCAGGTATTCTATAGACGCAGTGCCGTATCCCAGTGAGTAGTCGCTTTTTGTGTGGAGTGGGGTGAACACGAGAGGTCTCCGAAATAATGCCGTATCTTATAATTTAACTCCTTTGCTGTGGTTGAAGAACCGGGTGTTGAGCGCCAGGGCTCCCTGCGGTCTTTTCGCGGCAGAAAGCGGACATGAATACCGGACTGTTGAGTTAAGCTCTTTGCCAAGAAGGGAACGACAGCGGTGTACGCAGGGGCGAACGTTGCCCGGTGCGGTTTCCCGGGTACTCGACGGAGATCATGAGAGAATTTCAATCTTTTTGAACAAGATTATCCTTACTTGAAAAACTCATCTTTTATGATTTGACCCGCACGGTCCTGATTATAAAAACGGAGATTCGGGAGAATCTTCCCGGGATGCGGCTGGATCATTGACAACCGAATAGCAACATTCTTTCAGAAGGCAAGGCATGAGCGGCGCTTTCATGAGTTTTCATATCCCTTCCGGAGGGCATAGGCGAACCGGGCTGATCGTGGCCGGTGTTCTTCCGATGGCCGGGCGGTGGGCACGATAAAGCCACCGCGCTCCGCTCCCCCACCCTACCGCACTCCGGGTACGTCAGATATTTATGTTGTTGTTTTCTTTCGTGATTTTCGTTATCCCGCTCATCCAAAAGCGATGGGTTGCGCTACGCTCCACCCATCCTGATCCCATTGTTTTCTCTCGTCATTTTCGTACATTTCGTGGTTACGGCTTTTTTCTTTTGTCTTTGGTCCCGGCGATGCCGTCAGGGTTTTTCAACCCATTTCAGACTTCGTCAGACTTGTGTCAGAGTTATTTCAAGGTTTGTCAGGGTTCGGAATCTCTTCCGGTCAGGGTTAGTCAGGGTTTGTCAGGCATTATAAGGGGTTGTCAGGGGTAATAATTTTCGGCGGGCGTATCGTTTTAAACCCGGGCGACGGAATGAGAGAGGATCGGCAATTAAAGCCGAGTCGAATTTGAAATATGCCGGATTGAGTTTGCGGGTTTCCGTATGCCGGCAGAAAGGCCCAAAGGCAAAAATTGTTGCATTACGCCGCGGAGCCGGCACCGTAGGGAGACTTTGTCCTACTTAGTTGCTTTCAAGTTGATATTTAATTCCCAGCCGAAGTGGAAGAGGTTACCCCCCGACCGGGCACTTGCACCAGATTTCGGCCCTCTTGGGCCGATCGCTCGGCGCTTGCTGTACCTGCCCCGCTGCCTTTGCGGGGCGGGCACAGCAAGTGCCAAGTAAGCCGCAGAGCGGCGCAGGGGGTGTGGGGGCCACCGGTCCCCACGCTGTTTGGCTCCTTCTTGAACGCAACTCCGTATTGCAACCTGTTACGGCAGCCCGGGTTCTTGACTCCGGGCTGCCCACAGGATTGATGCGGCTTTATGAAAACTTGCCTGCTTGAGACCAAAGTTTAACCGCCTCACACCATGCAGGGAGAAGCGGCTATGCTGAATCCCGGCTCAGACGCACTACCGGGATGACGGATATCGATTCGGAACACCAGGGAGAGGGATCCGGCCGTGCGGGAAAAACTGATCTGGATGACGTCACTGGGCTTGCAGCTTTTCTCTTACTGGTACTTGCTCGCATTCTTCCTCTCTTCCGCCTCCATCTCTTTTTTGCATTCGATGCACACGGAAGCGGCAGGCTGAACTTTCAGCCTTTCCAGTTCGATCTGAGTACCGCATTCTTCACAAACCCCATATAGACCTGCTTCCAGGCGCTTCAGCGCATCCTGGATTTCCCGGGCATTCCGGCTCTTGTGCAGGCGTATCATGAGAGAGAACTCCTTCTGGGACCGCTCGCAGGCCAGATCGACCTCATCCATGGGCCCGGCCGCGTTCCGGTTCTCCACGCCAGATACTTCGTCCCACAACTCCGGCTGAAGTTTTCGAAGCCGGGCAACGAGAATTCCATTGAAGAAAGTCCGACTATTTGCATCCATAGCAGTAACTCCTTTAAGTCGTTTCCAAATCAGGCTGCTTTTCTCTTATCCTTCTCCGCTGCTTCCGTCTCCGAAACGCGCCGTGCCGGCTTCCCGCCGTACATTCGCCACGTTTCCTCGAAGGCTGCCCCATAGGAGCGAGTCTCCATCAGCTTTCGTGCAGCCTGACCCATTGCTCTGGTTCGTGCCGGATCGGCCAGAAGCGATTCGAGGGCATCCAGCAGGCTCTCGACTTTGCCGGCTTCCACAACCAGGCCCGTCTTGTCGTGAATCACATTTTCCTGCGGTCCGCCGGAATTGGTGACGACAACGGGCACTCCTGAAGCCTGGGCTTCGAGCACGACGTTTCCGAAGGTATCCGTCGCACTGGGGAAAGCAAATATGTCGCAGCTTGCATAAATTGCAGCCAGGTCTTCGCCGTCCCTGTACCCGGTGAAGATACAGGGAGTCCCGTCCATGAACTCCTTCAGCTCATTCAGGTGGGGTCCGTCCCCCACAAAAATTAGTTCAGCGTCCTCGAACGTATTGATCAATTCCTTGAACGCCTGGCCCAGAAGCAGGAGGTCCTTCTCCTTCGAGATTCTGCCTACATAGAGAATCTTATGTCCCCCGCCCGCTCCGACCAATTGCGTGAGCAGTTCACTGTCGCGCTTTGCCGGATTGAACCTCTCCGTATCTACGCCTCTTGGGAAAAGACGGATTTTATCGGGGGAGATCCCCTTGCCCATCAGTTCCTCTCCCGTGCTCTTCGAGGGGACCATGATGTAATCGAGCTGCTCATAGAACCAGACGATGTATTTCCAGACCAGGCCTTCTATTCCTCCATCACCCGTAAGCCTGCTCGCGTACTGCGGGATGGCCGTGTGATAGGTTCCGCTGACCGGGACCTTCAGCAGTTTTCCAATTGCGAGGGCAGCCAGGCCGATTGGACCGGGCGTGGCGGTGTGAATCTTCGTAAACTGATTTTCGTAGCAGTAATTGAGCATTTCCAGGAATGGCGTCAGGAACAGCTTTTGGTCCGGGTACTCGGGGAATTCGTAGACGCCGATGGGCTCGAAATTGACGGAGCCGTCCACATGAGGCCGCTTCTCCCCGTCACAGGTAATGACGGTAAGGTCCTTTCCGCTGCTCCTTGCCAATTTGAGCTGGTGTTGCAGGGTCAGCGCCACGCCGTTGATTTCATAAAAGGTATCGGTAAAATGGGCAATCTTGACCGACTTGCCTCCCACCCCGGGAGCATCGGGGCAAAAATGCTCGACCGTACTCCTGCTGAACTCCCTGTCCCGCGAAAAGACCGAAAATGTCACAAAATAAGGGGCCAGAACAGTGGACAGCGCCCCGGCCGATCCCAGGGACTGGAATATATTGAAGAAGTCGGCCCCGGAGAAGTGGCTCAGGATGGAATTCCAGAAATGCAGGAGCACTCGGTTCGAGACCTGGTTTAGAAAGTGGAACCATCTGTCGGCCCTGTTTTCTAGTTTGGTGTTTCCGTTCTTGATTATTCCCATGAGGACGGGATCGTCCTGAAGGAGCTTCTTTGCCTCGAAGCGCAACTGGTCTTCTATCTTTGACTCTTCACACTGCTTCGGAGCGTTTTTCTGCCTCCAGGCGTAAAGGATTCTATTGACCAATCCCGTATCCTCTTCGTGCTCCGATTGCAGACACCGGTCCAGGAATCGCAGGACAAGGTCCCTGTTCACGTTTTTTTCGAACTTCAACTTCCGCTTGTAGAACTGGTATGCGATGCCGTAGAGATTATGGGACATGATCTGCGGATCGGATGCTTTTCCTTCAACCCGAGCCTGCCCCGTTTCCACTCCCAGGAGGAATTCATCAAGGGTTCGCACGCGCTCAACTGCGGTAAACTGCCGGGCAATATTCAGGGAACTGTGGTCGTCGGATCCGCCGGTCAGGTTCTTCTTCCACGGCTCTGTGAATGCGGGCATTATCCGGTGCTTTTCAATCAGTCCGCGTATGGCTTCAGGTGTCAGTTTTTCGAGAATGAACCTGATGGATTGGTTCTGGAATTCATCACGGGCCCCGTTCAGTTCAAAATTCCGGAACAGCAAGATGAATTTTTCGAAATGCTCCAACGTGAGCTTGTCGTTTACGGCGTATAGCGGATGTGCCAGGGCGTGGATGATTCCCGTATTTCCGAGATACTGAACGAGATCGTATATGTTCTCCCGGATTTTCTGAATCTCCCCATGGATCTTCTCGTCTATATCATACACGAGCACATGTGCCTTGCAGCCGTCCTCGGGGAAGTAGGTCGTCACCTCCTCGCTGATGAACGTGCCGGGCAAATGCGCTATTTCCAGGGCGCCGGAAATCGTGTTGTGGTCGGTTATCGTGACCAGGTCCATGCCCTTGTTTCTGGCTACCCGATAGAGTGTCCCCGGTTCGGTGAAGCTTTCGGGACAGCCCAGCTTCTGGAGTATCCATTGCGACGGGCGGACCGAGTACTTCGAATGGACATGCAGATCGACTTTCATTTTTTCCTTTCTATTCGACAAGTATCGTTTCACCCGCACGGACTTTCGAACCCGTGCGGACCTTGATTTCCATTCCATCCTGGGGTGTTATGAGCAGGTCCACCTGGGACCCGATGCGAATCATCCCGAATATCTGGCCGGCTCGGACACGATTCCCTTCCCCGAAATAGCTGTCGATGCCGCTCACGCTTTTTGCCGCAATCTGAACGACGTAGCAGGAAAGCGGCTTTCCGCGATATACGCCGTCGATTTTGGTGACGGTCCTTTCATTTTGGACGATGTGTATGCTGCCTTTGTAGAGCGGCAGCTTCTTGAGCAGCGTTCTCAGGTGCATTGCCGCCATGCAGACATTTTCCGTGAGTGCCGGATAATGGCGGATGAACCCGATTTGCCCGGAAACCGGCGCGCGATTGAAGTGAACATTAAAAGGACTCATAAAGATTCCGATGAGGATCTTGGGACGGGCGACGTCCTGCCGGGTGATATCGTTGAGCGTAGCAGCAACGCCGCGTTTTATCGTGAGCACCTCCTCGTATGGTGCCACTTCCCGTGCATAGACCACGGTCCCATCGGCAGGACTGAGGATACCGGAGTCTTCCGGGGGAACTTTTCTCGGCGGGTTTCTGAAAAACCAGATGTATCGCCAGTACAGGAACAACGAACAGCAAAGTGCGACAAAGCCGAATATGTAAGTTATTGGATGCACGGTTCTTTCGTATACCTCCATACCTCATCCTGCAGAACATGGACGAGCGCCATGCCGGAAGAGAACGGGAAGTTGATCACTTCGAAATTCTGCTTCTCCTGCCTGATTACCTTCAGCCATTTCTTGACTCCCGAATGGCCGATCAACTCGCGGACATAGATGTTCGTGTCGTGTAGGAGGATGTAGGAATTCTTGTGAACGTGCTCGAGTGAGCGAAGAAAATCGTGTTTCACGTGCTCATAGGCGTGACTGCCGTCAATGAATGCAATATCTATTTCCGGCAATCCCAGATTGTCATAGGACGAGAAGAATTGATCGGAGCGCAGCTTAAAGTGCGTCACAATCTCTTCTACCCCGAACTGCCTGAAGTGTTCCTGAACCTTCTGAGGCTTGCTCCAGTTGTCAGCTCCGCCGATCGTTTTGAACGGCCCGTTTTTTAGAAGGGAATAGGACGGATCGACAAAGGTGAGCGCGCCTCCCCCGTTGTCTTTAATCCCGAGCGCGAAGCAAACGACGCTGAAGCCGAAACCGGATCCTATTACCAGCAGGTGCCTGGGCCGAAGTGCCCGCACGAGGCCATAATAAAGAAACCCGAAACCCAGGTTCAGGTTTTCGGGTTCTTCGTTGTGCCCCATCGGCTTTGCCCGTTCCAGAATCTCTTGTAGCAATGCTGTGTTCAGACTAAAGTTCTTCAATCGATAATCCCTCCGTTTTTTTGGTTTGACGGAAGATACCGGAGGAACTTTGCAGATATGTGACGGGCAGGTTATTTTTCAGTTACGAAGAGGAAAGGCTGGCTATGATGACGAAAACAATAAAATACGAAAATTTTTTAACCACGAAATACACGAAAAGCACGAAAAAAACCTTTTGCGAAGAATATTAATATTTCATTACTTATTACGATTGACATATTCAGTCGCAAATCGAAAGATAAATTCCTATCAGTATTCTTATTTTATTAAATTTCACGTATTTTGTACTACTGTCGGTCGTTTTCTTGTTCTTTTAGCAAGATTTTCATGTTGTCGGTTCTGTAAATCGTCAGACATCATTCTCTTAGGTGCACTATAAGCCGAGGGGAACTGAACGGCACT
>JAEZHY010000137.1 GCA_023416335.1 Pseudomonadota bacterium
GGATACGGCTCATGGCGATTCCGCCGAGGAGTTCTCTCTCGATTTCGATACCTTCAACTCCAAGCGAACCGAGGATGCTCATCGCCGTTTCCCCTCCGATGATTACAAGCGCCATGCGATCTACGCCGAGCACGGGAACGGCTTCCTGAAGAACGGTGAACGCAAGGGAACCGAGGCTGTCCGTAATCTCCAGGTGAGCAGGAGTCCTTTCGTGTCGGGTAAAGGAAATCCTCTCCGGCTGGACCTTCAGAATGGCAAGTCCCCGCGTGAGTGCTTCGACCACCAATTCGCAGAGTCGTCGTCTGGATTGCGCCCTCCCTCGGTCGTCATCGAACAGGAGCGGCGCCGTCAGCTCGATGCAGCCGCAGGCCGTGCTTCTTTGAATTCTTTCCAGCTGCGCATGCGTTATCCCCGACGCGCTGCCGCTGACAAAGAGGATATTCCGGAAAGGTCCCCTCAGCCCGGGAGTTCGACCTGTTGCACGGTCGGGTGGAGATATCCTCCCGGCAATTTCATCCGCCAGCCCTGCGGAACCGACGAGCAGAGGAGTCTTCTCCATGGCGAAAGCAACGTCGGCAATGTGCCCCAGGTCTTCTGTGCGTACTGCATCGAAGATTATTATCCGCTTCCCTTTTTCCTCTTCCCGCTGAACAGCCTTCCACAGGTTATCGCCCCCCGAGGAAACGTGAGTGAGGTCAACCCATCCCACCCGATGAAGGGACTGCGCCTGGACGATTTTCCAGACGTGTGATTCCCTGACTGGGCTGACCGCATCGACTGCCATTTCCGTCAGAGCAACCGGCTTTCCGGCTATCATCATTATTCCCCCGACGAGGGTTCTGTCCTGCTGAGGGAAAGATGGCGCGATGAAAGCGGTTTCGATACCGGTTCCCTGCAGAATCGCGTCTATCTCGTACCCGATGTTTCCCCTGAGAGTGGAATCGATTTTCTTGTAAATGACGGGAAAGAGCCTTTTGTCGTAGGTCCTCATAGTGTCGGTTACGGACAGGAAGGATTCCTCGGGCCGTATGGCCCGGGAAGCGGTGTTTACGACCAGTACGTCACTTCCCTGGAATTTTGACAGGTCGAGAGCACGGATATTCCGGGAGGTAACCAGAGAAGTCCTGAGGCCGCGCTGGGAGAACTGGACGCCGGTATCCGCCCCGCCGGTCAGGTCATCGGAAATTATGAAGCAACGCTTGAGCATACTGACTCGTCATTTGGAGTTGATCGACCAGAGTTTAAAACGTGGTGTGATTGTTTTTTGAGCAATAGACGTGCCGGCGGAATTTCTCGACAGGAGATATTGTGATTTCAGGCTCTTATGAAGGAAAACCGGGAGATGAGAAATGCATGCGAGCGCGAATGGCGCCCGTTTATGTTCATAAAGTGAACATATATGTCGAATAAGTGAACGTAGCTTGCAAACGGTAGGGTGGGGGAGCGGAGCGGGGTAAGGCTTTATCGTGCCCACCGTCCGGCATGGCGGGACGGGGTTCCCAAGGCGGACCTCATATGCGTCAACTTAAGCGAACCGAGGTGTTTCTGCGCGCTGAAAGCGCTAAATAATTTCAGCCCGGGGTCAGCGGAGCGCCACCCCGGGAGACGGGCGCGCGCGCCGATCATATTTACCCTGAGGAGGGTTAAACAGAGGGTGTTTCTGTTAAGTTGATGCCAATGAGGAGGACCTTGGGAACCAGCGGGACGGAGGTGAACGGGGGGATGGCGGCCAGGATCTTGTGAAACTTCAATAGAAGTGAACGGCCAGCGAGGGACCCAGGCAGCAAAAAGACGCTGCCTGGGCCACCCTCCGCAACTTCCGGTCGGCACGGTCAGGAAACCGTGCCTCAACCCAACGGGGGCTTTCCACTCAAAAGCGAAGTTTCATTCTCGTCCTAACCGGGTTTCGTTTCCCGGCGGCCCCACTGGCTCCCGGCTTAAAACTGCCGGGATGAGGGTTGTGGGGCTTGGTCGCAAAATGCCCGCTAAAGAAGCTTTTTCTCCATTTGGGCAACAGCCCCCGGACCTTGGGAACCAGCGGCGTATTTCCTCAACGCAAGACATTGCCCCCCGATCCGAGGTGCCCACCGCCAGGCCATGTGGCACGAAGATGGAAAACGTCTTACGGGTGGCCCGGAATTATTTCCGGGTGCGGAGCACAAGAGGCTTGCGATGGAGTCGCCCGGACAGCGGCAAAGCACGCACTCGAAACCATCAGGCCTACCGGGGCGGGGGTGTGGGGGCCGCCGGTCCCCACGCTATTTGGATCCTTCTCGAACGCAACTCCGTATAACCCGGCTGCCGCTTTCTATGTTTTCAGAATACCTGTTCTCTGATTACGGCCTAATGCGTCCGCGTTTTCTTCCAGAGAGTCGTCCGGCTTATGCCGAGAAATCTGGCAAGTTCGCTCTTGTTCATCTGTGAGCTTTCGGACAGCTTCCTTATCCAGGAAAGTTCCAGCTCACGGAGGGTCAGGTTTTCTTCGTCCGGATCTCCGATCGGAGCCTCGGCTGCACCGCTTCCGACGGGCAGTTCCTCCCGTATCCATTCGCGGACTTCTTCGACTGCCTGAGTGAACCCGCAGGTCATGGCGGACAGCCTTTCCACGAGGTTTTTCAGCTCACGGATGTTGCCCGGCCATTTGTACTCACACAAAAGCGTTTCGACTTCTTTGGTGACGATGCCGGCTATATCGCATTTCGGGTTCATCCTGAGGACGAAATGATTGAAGAGCACGATTACGTCCCGGCCTCTCTGCCTGAGAGGCGGGACCCGGAACTGCAGCACGTTCAGCCGGTAGAAAAGATCGGCCCTGTAACGCTTTTCGTTCACCTCTTCGGCAATGTCCCGGTTTGTCGTCGCAATGATCCGTACATCTACCGGGATGACCCGGCCGTCGCCTATCGGCTGAATCTGGCGCTCTTCGATAACCCGCAGCAGCCGGCTCTGCAGGTTGAGCGGCAGTTCACCGATTTCATCGAGCAGGAGCGTGCCTCCGTGGGCCAGTTCGAAGAGGCCCTTTTTGCCTTCGTTCCGGGCACCCGTAAACGCGCCGGGCGCGTAGCCGAAGAGTTCGCTCTCCAGGAGTGATTCCGGAAGGGTTGCGCAGTTTATGGCTACGAAAGGACGATCCGGACCGAACCTTGCGTTATGGATGCTCTGCGCGATCATTTCCTTGCCCGTGCCGGTCTCCCCCAGGATGAGAACGGTGGACGACGAGGAGGAAAACCTTTCGGCCCGCTTCATGACTCTTAGGATGCTCTCATCTTCACTGACGATATCCGAAAAGGTGTACCGGGCCAGATGCCCTTTCAAATAGAGTTCCGATCGGACTTTTCTCTCGGCCTGCTGCAGCTTGGAGATGTTTTTGCCGACGATCAGCGTCCCCATCCTCTCCCCTTTTGCCTCGATCGGTATATAGTCGAGCAAAACGGGTTTTCCTCGGACATGGGCAAGGTGGTTCCGGCGCGGAATCAACCGTTTTTTGATCTCTTTCAGGGGTTCCAGCGGATAGAGATGCAGCGGCTGTTCTTTTACCTGCCGCTCGTCTTTTCTGAAAACCCGCAGAGCTGCCGGGTTGCACGCCTGGATCCTGTCTTCGGCGTCCAGGAGGACTATCTGGTCATCAACGGAATCGAGCACCGCTTTGAGTTGGTTGAGAGTGCCGAGATATTGGCGGCTCTTGCGCGCTTCGAGTTGGACGGCTTCCAGGATTCTGTAGGCCTCACGGAAGGATTCCAGAATAGATTCTTCACCGGATTCAATCAATATGGACTCATAGCCCATCTCACAAGCATGGGACACGACCACCTTGTCTCCGATGACGATATTGACACCCTTTTCCGCGGCAGTGCGCAAGGTTCCGCGGACGTCTTCCTCACTCCGGATCGCAAGGGTGATGAGGTCCAGGCCCAGGATCTCCCCGATTTTCTGGGATCCGAATACGACGTTGCCGAAACCGATGATTCCGATCCGGCTGTTCCGATGCCTGACTTTCTGGAGGGCCAAAAGGATGTCGTATGCGGTGACCTGTATTTCGACGATCGGGATTTCAAGTGTTTCCCTGAGAAGCCCGGCCGTCCCGCCACGGCTGATAATGACCTTCGTGCCCTGCTCCACGAGCGCCCGGGCTTTCTTCAGACCTTCCTGCAGGTCACCCATCTCTATCAAAATCGGCCGGTCGAATACCTCGCAGATTTTCCGGGCCGTACGGGCCATCCCATCATAAGGAGCACAGAGCGCGACCGCATGCATCGAAGTAAGCCTCCGGTTTTTTTACGGCTGTCGATCAGTACACGGGCAGAAATGCACGAAGAAACGCATGGCGCTAACCGGCAGGGCCGATCCAGCCGGCAGCACCGTCGCTCGCATTTATGGAATAATTTTATCACGAGTTTTAGTTTGAAGGTATTCGGATTATAGGGCAGGAGCCAGCGCTGCAGCAATTGCGGGCTGAAACGTAGTGGGACCGCGCTGCTTTTCCAACGTGAGAAGTGCCGACGCCAAAATCCGGGAGGGATGTAACACTCCCGGATTTTGATCAATCATAGAGTAAAGCGGTATTCGTCGAGGTGTTTAGTAGGAGCCTCTGCCGCCGCCGGATCGGCCGCCCGATCCACCGCGTCCGCGTCCGCCTCCTTTTCTGTCGAAGCCCCCACTGCGTCCGCCCTTCGTATCGTAGATGCTGTTTCCCTTGTCGAACGAACCGAAATCACGGTCTCTTCTGCCGCCGCCCGACGAGCCTCCGGAACCGAAACCGGAATTGCTCCGAGGGCTGCTGCCGTAGCCGCCGCCAGTGCGTTCGGGCCTGGGGCCGCGAGACTCTTTGGGTCTGGCTTCGTTTACTTTAAGGGTAAAACCGTTCAATTCCTTGCCGTTCATCCCGGCTATCGCAGCCTGAGCCTGTTCCTGATTCGGCATCGTGACAAACGCGAAACCGCGCGACCTGAGCGTAGCCTGGTCGACGATGATCTTCACGGAATCCACCTCGCCGAAAGCCTCGAATTCCCTCTGCAATTCTTCTTCCGTGGTTTTGAATGAAAGACTACCTACAAAAATGTTCATGTCAGTCCTTTTTTCCTTAGGATTGAATGCCGCCAACTAACTAATCCCGATTGATACACACGACCGAATGCTGGAGGGATGGCTCACCGGATAGCCGCTTAAAGGCATTGCTCGATTGGGTAAAGTCTCGATGCACAAGGGGTTTGATCTACCTCAGATGCATTCTCTATTTTATCAGCTTGTATGTTAATTCAGTATTGTCACCGAATCAAGTGGATAAAAGGGGAGAATAAACTTTACAGTCACCCATAAAATATGAGCACGAGATCATCGTGGCCGGCGTGGCTAAGAGGAGGATTCGCAGACCAAAAGCATTATGAATTCGGAATTCGGAAAAGATACGCTGAAAATGGACGCGGGTGCAAGGGTGTCTCCGCAGAGTTCGGCCTCCAGCAATGTTTGTTCGACGAATTCGCGCCTGCCGGACAGAAAGCGCTCCAGGCCGGCGCGACCGAACACGGCGCCTCTTTGGAGAAGTTCAGGACCGACTTCTTCCGCGACCGTGTTGAAGAGCTTTATCCGCACCATTTCCGTTTTATCGGGTCCGGAAAGCGGATCTTTGGCGGCATCGGTAACCGAGCGGAGCGCGGCAATAGGGCTGCCCCTCCGGAATATCGCGCCGACAAGTCCCGGCATAGCGGCGGAGAGCGCTACCACCGAACCGTCCTTAACGATGGCGGTGGAGAAATCGTCGATCGCCGTACCGTCGAGAAACACCGTCTGGACCCTTGCGTCCAGGTATTCGCGGGAAAATCCGGCCGAACGGAGAACCTCCTCCAGAGAGGAACCCGTTGCGAAATTCAGAAAAAATCCTTCCTGAAAAAGGGAAAGGAATTTTGAAACCTGGCCGGCCTTTACTCTGAGGCTGAGTTTTGAAAGTGTGTTGTCCATTACTTTCCCTTTCCCCCTTGGGATGTTTGTGCCCCGGTTTTGAAGCAACAGCGCGAGATGGGTGCCAACCCATCGCTTTTCGGAACGCCCGGGATTGATTGGCCGGAGAGGCATAAGTCGGCGCCTGGAAACGCGGGAAAGTCGCAATACGGAAAAAACGGAAGAAGAAGTCGTATTATTCGACAGTCGCTGAGTTTCCCGGCAACTGAGAGGGGAACGAGCCTCAAAAAACGACGGGTTCCCGCTCCGCTCCCACCCATCCTACGGCTCTACCCTGGGCTATTCCTATTTAGCGCTTATAGCGCAAAAGACTCGGGGTTTCCGCTCACTGTTCACTGCTCACCGTTCACTACCTTGCCATTTGCCAGCCGAACCGAAAAATCGAGGATCTCCGAACTCTCGCGGTATGCGTTTCTGCAAAAGCTTCCCAAGTGCTGGGCGCTTCTTTCGAAATCCTCCATTATGGCTTCGAGGTCTCCCGTCCGGTAAAACTTCTCGAACGTGTCCAGCCCGTCTCTCAAAGCGGAAAAAATCTCACAGGAATGAGGATTCATACCCGTTATGGCTGCGTAGAGTTCCGGGTTCTGGGCAAATATCCTTCCCACCAGCGTCATTTCGATTCGATAGCTCGGACTGGTATATTCCATCGTCTCGGCGATGTCTATGTCCAGTTTTCTGAAAGCACGCCCGATGATCATGGTCGTGAGGTGAAAAAGGACCTGGATGATGCTCATCATCCTGTCGTGTTCCTCCGGGCTCGTTTCCTTCACCCTGATGCCGGAAGCCGTCAGGAGCCCCTTCAGCCACTCCCAGTCAACCGGGCCGATACGCATGGGACAGGCCACTACGGTTTGACCGGTGAGCCTCGACACGCGTCCTCCGAACATGGGATGCAGTCCCACGACATGCGCCGAAGATTGGAGCATTTCGCGGATCGGGGCCGTTTTGAGGCTTGTGAGGTCCATTATGAGTTGATCGCGCCTCATGAGGGGAACGAGTTTCCGGATTATTTCGACGGTATCGGGGAGGGGTACTGCAAAGACGACGATATCGGATTCCGATACCGCCTCTTCAGGGGTGAGGGGCGTTTCGAGATCGGCAACCCTGACCGGGAACCCGTGTGACTGAAAGAAATTTGAAAAAAGCCGGCCCATTTCGCCGAGCCCGCCAATTATCGCCACGCCGGATCCGGTATTCCACCGTGGCCGGGTCGCCGTGCCCCTAAAGTCTGGATCGTCCATTATTGGTCTCCTCGCCAATTCCTTTCCCCCTCTCTTGCGAGGGAGGCGGGGGGATTGTCTGCCCTTCTTTCCTCCTCCGGCACTTCAAGCCGAAGGAGGATGAGAATCCGCTTTATTGTATCAAATCGAGCGCCCTATGGCCTCTGCAACTTTCCGGCATTCTTCCAGCATGGAGAGGAAGGCCTTCGGCCGCAGCGACTGCGGACCGTCGCTCAGCGCCTCCTCGGGCCGCACGTGGACTTCCACGAGCAATCCGTCCGCGCCCGCTGCTATTGCTGCCCTGGACACGGCGGGAATCAGGTCCACCCTGCCCACCGCATGGCTCGGATCGACTATGACGGGCAGGTGCGTCAACTGTTTGAGAAGCGGTACGGCGCTGATATCGAGAGTGTTGCGGGTTTCCGTCTCGAAGGTGCGGATGCCTCTTTCGCACAGGATGACCTTCTCGTTGCCCTGCGCCATGATGTATTCGGCCGACATGAGGAATTCTTTGATCGTTGCGCAGAGGCCTCTTTTCAGGATGACCGGCTTGTCCACGTTGCCCACTTCGGTGAGCAGCCTGAAATTCTGCATGTTGCGCGTGCCGATCTGGATGATATCTGCGTATTTGCTGACGAGGACGGTGTCCCTCGGATCCATCAGTTCGGTCACGACTTTCATGCCAAAGCGGTCGCGAACTCCGGCCAGGAATTTCAGCCCCTTTTCTCCCCACCCCTGGAAGGCGTAAGGCGAGGTGCGCGGTTTGAAAGCCCCGCCGCGGAGGAACGATACCCCGCCGGGTTCGATCGCTTCCGCTATCTCCTCGAGGACCTCACGACTCTCGACGGCACAGGGACCGGCCATGATCTGGATCTGGTCTCCGCCGATCTCGGACCCGTTCACCTGGATTACCGTGTTCTCCCGCTTGAACTCCCTGCTTACCAGCTTGTAGGGCTTCAGGATGGGAAGCACGGATTCCACGCCGGGAAAGGATTCCATGGGGACCTCCCGGATAAGCCGTTCGTCTCCGATCGCTCCGACGATCGTCCGCTGCTCGCCTTTCGATATATGGGCCTGCAGGCCCATGTCTTCAAGGCGCCGTACGATTCTGAGCAAGTCTTCTTCCTGATGGTCGGGTTTCAATACGATGATCATTTTTCTTTACCTCCTGGGACTGGTGACGATGAATTCGCGGTTTTTCGTTCGATAAAATCGGCCCATAAAACGCAAAAAGCCGTGAGTGCCTCAGGCACTCACGGCTTCGAAAGAAGACAATATTCAGTTTGTCAGGAGCTGAGCATACCCGAGGCGGTCCCTTTGGTGGGATAAGAATAAAAATAATAATAGTAGCGCCGGGTAGTCATAATTCTCCAATCGTGTTTGGAAAGAAATAAAGGAATTGATCGGAGTTTGTCAAGGGAATTTCGAAAAAATCGCCATCAGCAGTTCGAAGGTTCTCCGGCAAACAGGAAGCACCGGTGTTTCTCACGCGAAGCCGCGAAGGCGCGAAGGATGATTATCGGAAAGCTGCGATGGGCGACATAGAGGAGCACATTTTCTGGCAGCGGCGCGGTCGGGAGATCGGCCGCAACTCAGATGGAACAACGGAACAACGTCGGCAGGCGTAAACGAACAACGGCTGGAAAACTTTGGCCGGACGCCAAATTCCGCTTTCCGGCTGCATCCACTATTTTCCTTATATCCTTGCTCTTCTTCGCGACTTCGCGGCTTCGCGTGCAAACTGTTCCAGAAAACGCCAAGCCCCGGTCCAGGCTCACGCGTATTCCAGCTTCCCGATCAGGTCCGATGGGTATTCGAATTCCAGCACGTTACAGCCGTGAATCCTTTCGCCGTCCCACGTCTTTGCCCGGAAACAGGCCTCTCTGGTATGTGCCGTAACGCCTGCATCATCGCCGGAAAAATAGAGCACCAGGTCCGGAATCCCGTCTTCATTTACGTCAACAAAGCTGCGGATGTAGACCCCGGGATCGCCCATGTCGTCCGCGGGCCTTGCTTTGAGCGGCCCGAAATGAGCGGAGGAAGGATCGATCCGCCGCGGATCGAAATCATAACCGTCACGCTCCTTCCTCGCACTCAGGACCGCGACGGCAATCTTCTTTGAGTCCAAATAGTTGTCCGTCACCACACCGGTAATGATATTCACCTTCTTCAGGTGAAACGTTTTCAACCACGGATAAAGGGCCCAGACCATCAATACGGCCCCGATCGCAATACCGATCCCGGGAAGGAAGCTGAGTCCCAGGGGAATGAAAACCATGCCGAGCACGAGCAGAATAATACTGCGGATCAGAGCGGAACCCTTTTCGACTTTCCGTTCTCTTTCCATAGTTCCCTCCATTTAGAAACAAGATTGCACTTAATCTAAGTGGGAAGGAAGCGTTGTCAATTGAGCCGGAATCTGCAATAGATCAGCAATACCGGAAAGTTGATAACAATAGGACTACGTCTACTATTTGACATCTATTCATCCCACGTTGAGCCCATTCAAATGGAGTTGCCCCGCATTCATTCACATGGCTCTTTCCTCGGGATTCCTGTTATTATGCCGTGCTGTATGTATGCCCCGTTTCCGGCAAAAGGTTCGGTCCGACCGACGCTTTACCGGAAAGGGGGAAGACAATTACTCTGAAAGGCTTCAAAAAATGAAACGGACTTTCTCTTTAGCCCGCTCCCTGCCGATATTCCTGTGCCTCTTCGTCGTCTCGCTAAGCCTTTTCCCGCAAGGCTGCAGCCGGGAAAATTCCGACCGGAAGCCTTCGAAGTCTTCCAGCGGCAAAAGCGAAACAAACACCTCTGCCGATACCGGCCCACTCCCTTTATCAGGGAAAGCACTCTGGGTCGTGAATAAGTCAATCGTAAGCAGCAGGCTTTTCAGGATCGATCCCAATTCGCTCAACGTCACCGGCAGCATCGAAATCCCGGGGGCCCTCAGGGGTATCGCCGTTGGTGAAGGTGCCGTCTGGATCACGGATTTCGCTTATGACAAGCTGTTCAGGATCAACCCCGCTTCCCTGAAGATCGAAAGTTCGATTCCCCTGGACAAGGCCCCAACCGCCGTGGCCGTCGACTTTGGGTCAGTCTGGGTTATCAGCAGCACGCAGGGGATTCTCAACCGGATCGACCCGAAGACAAATACCGTTGTCTCCAAGATTAGTATTACAGACAGCCTCCTCACGGATGTTGCCGTGGGAGGCGGTTCATTGTGGGTCCCGAGCGTGGATATGCAAGTGACCAGGGTGGACCCGCAATCGGGAGCCCTGGTTGCCGAGGTCCGTCTGCTCGGGAACCCGACAGCAACCCTTTGGGCCGACGGAGCGCTCTGGGTATCGAATCCCGCCTTCAAGCAGGTGATCAAAATCGATCCCACGAACAATATGGCACATACGCCGTTTGAAATGGAGAAACCCGTGCGTTCGATGGCCTTCGGCAAGGGGGGACTCTGGATTACCCGCCGGAATGACGGGGAGTTGGCACGACTGGATACGCGCACGGGGGAAATAGCAGCTTTGTATGAGGTGGCTTCTGAGTTGAACGCCCTGTGCTTTGCGGAACAGACTTTGTGGATCTCGTCGAGCGCAGAGGACACGGTCTTTGCGTTCGACCCCGGTTCCGGTGAGATCCTGGGCTCGGTTTTCGTCGAAGGCGGCCCCGGAGCAATGGCTTACGGACCGTAAGTGAGGGCGGAAGACGGAGCCATAAGAACGCGATGGACGGACTCCGCCAGGTCCCTGGCGACAATCGGTTTCAGGATCACTTCCCGAATGCCCAGGTCGGCTGCATGGGAAGGTGTGATCTCCTCACTGAAACCGGTACATACACATGATGATGGGAATATCTGGACGGAGCGAGATAATCTGCTCGACCAGACCCAGGCCTGTCATTTTCGGCATGGACAGGTCGGTTATGACGAGGTCGAATTTTCCGGGCCGGGCGGCAAAATCCTTGAGCGCTTCGAGGCTGCTTGTCTTCCCGACTGCTGTGTATCCCAGGTTTCGAAGGATTTTGCATCCGATTTCCACCAGAACCGGTTCGTCATCGACAAACAAAATGAGTCCCTTGCCCCTGGGAGGCTCGACAAGTTCAATGTCCGACTGTTCCTGCATGCTTTCAAGCTGAGGCAGAAAAACGGAGAAAAAGGTGCCCTTGCCAACTTCACTGGCTACGGTCACGATCCCGTTATGGTTCTTTACCACTCCTTCCACCACGGCGAGTCCGAGTCCCGTTCCTTCGCCACGCTGTTTTGTGGTGGAGTATGGATCGAAGATCCGATCCATGATCATGGCGGGAATACCGTGCCCGGTGTCGTTTACCGTGATCTTGACATAGGAGCCTTCCTTTAGCCCCGGGTGGGCGAAGGGGAAATCCACCCGTACTTCGTCGAGGCAGAGTCCGAGGGTTCCGACCTGCCCTTTCATTGCCTGGGCGGCGTTGGTGCACAAATTCATCAATAGCTGGTGGATCTGCGTGCTATCGGCAAGGACCCAGTCGGAGCCGGTCGAAATTCCTGTTTGAATTTCGATGTTTGCAGGAATAGACGCCCGCAGCATTTTGGCCGATTCTTTTTATCAGGGTGCTCAGCTTGAGCGGCCGTTTCTCATTCGAGGTCTGGCGGCTGAAAGTGAGTATCTGCCTGACCAGATCTCTGGCGCGGTATCCCGCTTTCATGATCTGCTCGAAATAATACCGGAGCGGACTGCTCTCATCGACACTGCCTGTTCCCAGATCGGAATAGCCGAAGATAGCCGAAAGGATGTTGTTAAAGTCGTGCGCGATGCCCCCGGCAAGAGTACCGATAGCCTCCATCCTCTTGGCCTGGTCGGGCTGCGCCCACAATGCCTGTTTTTCCTCTTCGACCCTCCTGCGCTCCGAGATGTCCCTCACATACACTAGTCCACCGCTGCTGTTCCGGTAATGAATGGGTACAGCGCTAACTTCCACGTGGATGGTTGTCCCATCCATTCTCAAATGCTCCTGTTCGTGCGTTTCGGGACCGGCTTCTTCAACGGTCCGGCGAATTTTCTCCGCTACGAATTCCCGGCATTCCGGATGAATCCTTTCGAGAACGGAACACCCTTCGAGTTCGCCGGCTGATTTTGCCCCATAAAGCTTTACGGCTGCGTCATTGACGTAAGCAAAATGGCCTCCAACCTGAATGAAAATTGCGTCGGGAGCGCTCTCCACCAGCGTCCGGAACTGCTCCTCGCTTTCGCGAAGGGATCTTTCCACTCTTTTGCGTTCAGTGATGTCCTCGACATCGATATAAGGTACATCGGTTTGCCCTCGGCATTCCGAACCATGGAAACCGTGAGGCCGCCCCAGATCACGCGCCCATCCCTGGTAATATAGCGTTTCTCGATTTCACACTGGTCAAGGCGCCCTGCCAGTAATTCCTCAAGTATCCTCCAGTCCAGATCGATATCGTCAGGATGGGTGAAATCGGCAAAGGTCATACCGGCCAGTTCCTCACCGCTATAGCCAAGCATTTCCTGTAACGCGGGATTGCTCCTTACCGGATGACCGTCCAGGTCGCACAGCGCCATTCCGATTCCGGCATTCTCAAAAGTTATGCGGAAACGCTCCTCGGTTTCGCTCAGCGCCTGTTCCGTCCACTTACGTTCCGAGATGTCACGAACTATAACGGAAGCCCCGACGACCTCCTGTCCTCTGCCCCGGATGGGTGAAATTGTGAGAGCAACGTAAACCGGTTCACCGGACTTCTTTAACCGGACAGTCTCAAAATTATTGACCGGGGCGCCGCGCCTTATTCGATTCATATTTTTGCTTATTTCAGGGAGACGGTCCGGGGGGTACAGAATGGAAATGTCCCTGCCCTTCATCTCTTCTTCCCTGAAACCGTATATTCTCTCCGCAGCACCGTTCCAGCTGACGATTTCGCCCCCCAGGTTCATTCCTATGATGCCGACATTGGAAAACTCCACAATTGAAGCCAGAAAAGCATTGCTCTCCTCGGTCAGCTTCCGGTCCGTAACGTCCTCCGAAATACCCGCAAACCGATAAATCTCGCCGGCTTCATTCCTTACCGGGAAGCCGCGCTCATGTATCCAGAGTGTGGAACCGTCGGGGCGCACAATTCTGTATTCGACGGAGAATGCTTCACCGTGCGCCTCGGCAAGGCAGTTGCTCAGGCGCTCCTTATCGTCCGGGTGGACGGGGTCCATCGAGGACCTCGGATTTGTATAAAGACTGCCGCACGAACGTCCCCACACTTCCTCGTAGGCCGGACTCACATAAAGTGTCCTGGAAGTTAGGGCATCTGTAATCCAGAAGACCTCCCGAATATGTTCCGCCAATTGCCGGAATCTCTCCTCGCTTTCGAGCAGTTTTCTTTCCGCACGTTTTCGTTCGGTCACGTCCCGAATAAAAACCAGTCCGCCATTGGTCCCGCCATAACCGAACGGTATGGATGAAACCTCCACTACCAGTTCGGTCCCATCCATCTTCATATGTTTCTGTTCAACCAGGGGGACCGTTTTCCTATCATTTATCAACCGCATGCGCTCCAAAGCGGAATCCAGGCTATCGGGGTGCAGCCTTTCCTTTATCTCGCTTCCGAGGAGATCGCTTTCTGAATCAGCCCCATAAAGCCTGACGGCAGCCTCGTTCAAAAAGGCAAAGCGCCCTTCGGTCTGAATGAAAATTGAGTCGGGAGCGTTTTTCATCAGGGTTCGAAACTTCTCTTCGCTTTCCTGCAGGCTATCCAGGACCCGCTTGGTCTCGGTGATATCGGTCATGAAACCTTCAAGGCACGTGAGATCCCCTTCCCGGGAAAAGACTCCGCATCCCTTTTCCCAGACACATTTCTCTGTTCCATCCGCTGCAGTTATCAGATAGGTCACTTCATATGCTTTTTTTTCACCCGCCGCTTTTCGAATCTCGGATGCTACCCGCTCCCTGTTGTCCTCATGAATCAGATCCGAGAATGTCAACCTCCTCGAATCGATCAGGTCCGCTGCATCATAACCGGTCAGGGCTTTGCATCCCTGACTCACGAATTTCATGGTCCATCCGGCATCGTTCAGGCACCGGAAAGCCATTCCCGGGAGGTTTCTTATAAGGGTTATCAGTATCCGCGTGCTTTCCCGCAGATCGTCCTGCGCTCTTTTGCGTTCCTCTATCTCCCTTTCCAGCTCGGCATTCGATTCCGCCAGATGCGTTTTCTGTTCGCTAAACGCATCGAAATATTGTCTCAACGTATCCGACATTGACTGGAAATTGTTCATCAGAAAGCCTATTTCCCTGATTTGAATGTCCGGCCGGCATATGTCGTTGTTCTCCATGAGTTCACGAGGAAGGTTTCCCGTCACTCCGGCCAATTTGGTCAGAGGATCTACGATCCATCTGCACAGGAGAGCCGCCACCAGCATGGCCAGAAGCACTACAACTCCCATTATGGAAAAGCTTTGGACCTGGGCAACCATCAGAATTTCCTACCGGTGCTGCATCGGAGCTTCTATCAGCAGCCTCCAGGGAAGAACTTTCCCGAGTTCGGTTTCCTCAACGAGGAATGAGTTCTGCCATCGAATCACGGATGGTTTCTTATCGGTAGGGGTCCAACGATATGAAGTCTCGGTGAGATAATCCCGGGCTCCTGATTTGCGTTCCAATACCTCCTGCATGGTCGTTCTGCCGGGGAAAGTGCTGGCAATAGTTTTACCCTCCGCATCGACAACGGTCGCGAAGACCTGTTTCCCTTGTCCGTGTGACTGGAGAAATCTCTGGATTCCAGAATGGTCCAATGCTCCCAGCGCATAACCGACGACACTGCCTTCCACCAATATCGGTACGGATAGTGTCACGGTCGGGGAAAACACCCCTCCCCGAGCCACGAAGATATTCGACACTACGGGGCCGCCCGTTTTCAGCATCTTCTCGAAGTAAGGCCTGTCGGAAAAGTTGAGCCCGATCGTGCTTTCACCTTTTTCGTTCACAGGTGGATGGAAAGCGACGGTCGTGCCCGTATGGTCCGCCACGTACATATTGAAAAAATCCGGCGCAGAAGACTTGATCAGCTCAACTTCCTGCTGGAGCTGCTGAGAAGGCGCCATCTTGAATTTGCTCGCGTGCTCGGCAAGCGCCGACACCTGACTCATACGGTGCTCGTACCAGGTGCCCAGCATGCCCGAGAGGTCCCGGGACGGTCCCGTATGTCTTCCGCCACGTCGGCTTCGATATTCTCCGCGCCTTTCCTGCTGTTTTCGACCATGATGAGCAAAGACGGAAGGATTACCAGCGCGACCAGAATGTTGAAGAGTGTCTCATGAAGGGAAATAGCGCCCGCGGCCCGGGAGCGCCTCAAAATCTTACCTGTTGGAAGATGGTTGATGATCAGGCTCGCGAGCAACGCATTGAAAATACCGTTTATGCTCTGTCTTAGCTCAACTTCTACAGTACACATAAACTAATTCCGTGATTTCCATAGGTTAGATGTGCATCCAGGATTCTTGGCACTACATTTTCTGTTCTTTGACATCTTAGATTTCCCGGATCGTTGGGGGGACTGCAACGGCCAACTGACTGAAAGACCTTGCCGCATACTCCCTGGCATTGGCTGCGAACAGCAAATCTTTTCCCCGTCCTCTTCGATCACTGTCTTGGTCAGGGCTTTCAGGTCCTGCTTAATGTCGGCCCACTCGAAGTTGTGTCCGGCATCCTCCAGTCGCCGGCAGAGTTCCTTTTTGAGCATCAGGGCAAGGAAG
>JAEZHY010000211.1 GCA_023416335.1 Pseudomonadota bacterium
ACAACTGGTAATTCGCCGACATGAAAAGCATCATTGTTTGTATCGGCAGCGTCTTCATCATTTCCTATCCGGCCGATGGTGTAATGATGTTCCTGGTCTCCTGAGTCAAAGGTTCGAAACATAATTCTATTTGCCGGAAAGGATGACTCGCGTATACGTCACCCCGGCAGAGGTTCTGAGCCGGGATCCGGGGGGCCGGTGGTAAAAAGAAAACTTCTATCTCACCTCAAAGTCGGAAGACTCCTTTCAAACAGGCCAAAGGCCGGCGGCTGCGCTGGATTCCGGCCATAACGCCCACTCAAAGAATATCATAATACTTAGCGAAGTCTCGACCATGGAGTATCCCCCAAGAAAATCACGTGACCTTCATGACCGATCGAAAGCTGCCTCCTCCCCGGTGGTCCCATACGGGGTTGCGTTCAAGAAGGATCCAAATAGCGTGGGGACCGGTGGCCCCCACACCCCCTGCGCCGCTCTGCGGCTTACTTGGCGCAAGTGCCTGGTCGGGCAAGCAACTGGACAGAAGAAGGTTTCTTACGGTTCCGGCAAAGATACGTCGACTAGCGCAGCCCCTTGGTTGGAACGCCACTTTCGGCGAGGCTGATAAGGGCTGATAAGTACAGTGGCAGGATATTTAACTTCCGAACAGGCAGGCGGCTGGGTGCCTGAAAATGGGTGCCTAAGTACTTGACAGGGCGGCTCAATTCTGATAATCGTCTAGATATGAGAAAACGATTGCTCAATGTGCCAACGCTCAGAGATGTTGCTCTGCGGGCATCAGTGAGCGTTCCGATTGTCTCGCGTGTTCTCGCAGGAGAGGCAAATGTTCGGGTTCGCCCAGATACAAGAGAGCGAATCCTGCGTGCCGCAGAGGAACTCAACTATAGGCCCAACGTCCTTGCAAGAAGCCTCAAGACCAGAAAAACTCACACTCTGGCGCTTTTGATCCCCGATGTCGGCAACCCGGTTTTCCCGGCGATCGTTCGCGGGGTCGAAGAGGAAGCCGCCCGGCATGGGTACACGGTACTCATCAGCCACATTGATGAAAGAGCGATCGAACAGAAATTCTACATGACTCTTTTCCAGGAGAGCCGCTTTGACGGCCTTTTGCTTGCCACTGCTCGTCTCGAAGACTCGGTAATAGACGATCTTAACTCTCTGAACTGTCCTTTCGTACTCCTCAACAGGGCTACTTTTACCACTAACAACTTTGTTATTGTCGATGACACTTTAGGCTCCAGACTGGCCGTCGACCATCTCATCGAACTCGGTCACCGTCGCATTGCGCATCTTGCCGGACCATTCGTATACGATACGGCATTGCGCCGTTTTCAGGGATACCGGCAAAGCCTTGCGCGAAACGGGTTGGATTATGATCCTGATCTTGTTGAGGAGGTTTCCTGGTTCTCTTACGAAGGCGGAAGGCTCAGTCTAGCCAAGCTGATGAAAAGGTGCAGCCCTACTGCCATATTTGCCGGCAACCTTACCCTGGCTATCGGGGCCGTTGCATGTTTAAGAGATGCTGGGCTTGCGATACCGGGTGACGTTTCTGTTATTGGGCTCCATGATGCACCTCTTGCCGAGGTCTTAAATCCGCCATTGACCGTTGTCAGAATGCCGCTTGAAGAAATGGGGCGAAACGCTGTGGCATCTCTCGTAGGGTGGCTGGACGGTCTTCTGCCCATAGTCCCCCAGATGCTGGCGCCCTTAGGGCTTGTGGAACGTGCCTCCACAGGCCCGCCTCGTCAGACTTTGTGATAGAGCATTTTCTTGAGAGATTGAGCAAACGTTTGCTCACGTTTGGACCAGCTCGTCGTTTCGGCACAAAACCCAAGGAGAAAAATGATGATGACGTCACGAGAAAGAGTCCTCGCCGTCCTTTCAGGGGCAATTCCGGACAGGGTGCCATGGGTGGAGAATTACATCTCAAACGAGGTCACGGCGAGACTCTTGGGTACCAATGATTTCTGCCACGCCACCTATACACAGAAAATCGAAAAACCTGGGATGATACGGATCCCGCCGGATGTAAGAAAGGTCATCCCGCTCGATGTCGTAAGCTACGACCTGGCCCCGCCGCGATATGCGAAAACGGAGAATATCGACGGCCATGACCACATCACCGAAGGACTCCTGAGGAGCTCCGATGATCTGAAGCTGCTGGATGCCCTTCCCGATCCCGACGACGAATCCCTGTACCGGCCGGCGGAAGAGTTCCTCGCACGCTATAAGGGCGATTCAGCGGCAATTGCGACCGTTCGCACAGGGGTCGGAAATGCCTACCTGTCCATGGGAATAGATCATTTCTGCATTTGTCTCATTATGCAACCGGATTTCGTCAGAGAGGTCCTGGAACGCTTCAGCAATTGGTCTGCAAGAGTCGCAAAAAACATGCAGGAGCTGCCCTTCGATCTGTTCTTCATCCCCGACGATATAGGATTCGGCAACGCTCCGATGATCTCCCCGGAGCACTTCCGCGAGTTCTGTGCGCCGGTCATGAAAAAGGTCATCGACGTTATGAGGATCCCCGCAGTGTACCACAGTGACGGCAACATAATGCCGCTCATGGAAGACATTATCAGCCTGGGGGTCGCGGGCATCGCCAACTTCGAACCGGGGCCAATGGATATCGAGGAGGTGAAGCGGCTTTACGGTCACAGAGTGACAATCATAGGCAATATCGACCTCCACTACACTTTGACCACCGGCACTCCAGAAGAAACTGCAGATGAGGTAAGAAGAAGAATCGAAGCCCTGGCCCCTGGGGGGCGCTACATTCTGTCCAGCGCCAATTCCTTACCTAATTACGTAAAGCCGGAAAATGTCCGAGCGATGGGCGAAGCGCTGCTCCGGTACGGCAACTACACCAAACCGCAGCCGAGACAATGAGAGGCCAAGATCAGGGAGGAATAAGATGAGTGACTATCTGGCACTGATTAAGGATGGGGTGATCTGCCGAAAGACATCGGAAATCGAGAAGATGGTGCTGACCGCCGTAGATGCCGGTGTCGAGCCTGAAGACATTATCAACAAGGCCCTGATCGAGGCTATGGACGTAGTAGGGAGGGACTTTGCCACGAGCAGGATTTTCGTTCCGGAGATGCTGGTTTCCGCAATAACTATGAAGACCGGGCTTAAAATAGTGAAATCCCTGATCGACTCCAGGGGCGCTCAGGTGAAAAACAGGGGCAAAATGGTCATCGTCACCGTAAAGGGTGACCTGCACGACATCGGGAAGAATATTGTCGCAATGATGGTTGAGGGGGCCGGCTTCGAGGTAATCGATCTGGGAATCAACATTGACAGGAACCAGATAGTCGAAGCAGTCAAGACGCACAAACCCGACATCCTTGGTCTTTGCGCGCTTTTGACAACCACGATGCCGGAGATGGGGAAGGTGATAGACGCTCTGAAAGATGCAGGAATAAGAGACCAGGTGAAAGTCCTTGTGGGGGGCGCTCCCCTTACCGACAGCTTCGCCGGACAGATCGGCGCCGATGGATATGGCAGCAACGCCGGCGCAGCCGTGGAATTGTGCAAGGGAATCATGAACGGGAAATAAGGAACGAGCGGCAGTGGGATCAAAAGGTTTGATTGCGAATGACTGTGTGAGTTCACTAGAAAGTGACGGAGGAAAACATGGGAATTCAGTTAAGCCAGGGCCCGCCAACGGCCGGCATCGCAGTGCCGGGCAGAGGATTGATCTCCAAACAGAAACTCATTTCAGGAGCTTTACCACTTGTCGTTCTTGCAATTCTCTTGTTTTCACCCGTGCCCCAGGGATTAACCCCGCAGGCATGGAAAATGTTTTCCATTTTTGCTTCCATCATTTGCGGCATTCTGCTCCAGCCCCTTCCTTCCGGAGCCATCATGCTGCTTGGGATCTCCTTTGCCATCTATACAAAGACCCTGACTGAGGCAAAGGCGCTGTCCGGCTTTGCCAACGGTACGGTATGGTTGATATTTTGCGCCATCATCCTTTCGCTCGGGTTTGTTAAGACAGGTCTGGAGAGGCGAATAGCATACAAGATGCTGTCTCTCTTCGGCGGAAGTAGTCTGGGGATCGCCTATGCGCTGGGGCTTGCCGACCTCATTATTGCTCCGGCCACTCCATCGGTAATAGCTCGCTCCGCAGGCGCAATCCTCCCTGTAGCCAAATCCATCAACAGGGCGCTGGGATCGGATCCGGGCCCCACTGGCGGTAAGATAGGCGATTTCCTCGTTATGACCTGTTTTCAATACGCGCCAATAACCGGGGCAATGTTCTTGACCGGAATGGCGGCGAATCCGCTCGCGGCCGAATTGGCGATGAAGACCCTGAAGATCCAAATCAGTTGGGTCGACTGGGCCGTGGCCGCCCTGGTCCCGGGTCTTGCATGCTTCATAACGATGCCGCTGCTCGTTTATTGGCTCCTGGACCCGGAGATCAAGCGTACACCGGAGGCGCGCGAGTTGGGACGCCAAAGCCTTGCGGAGCTTGGGCCTATGTCCCGGAAAGAATGCTATTTCTCGGCCTTGCTCGTCCTCGCTCTGCTGGGCTGGGGAACGAGCCTGTGGACTGGCTTGAGCGCTACGACAGTTGGGCTGGGTGTGGTGTCCCTGATGTTTGCTCTTGGCATAGTCGATTGGAAGGACGTACTGAAAGAGTACCCGGCATGGGATACGCTAATTTGGTTTGGGGCTATTCTCGGTCTGGCGGGCGGCCTTTCGGATCTCGGCTTCATCAAGTGGATGACTGCAGGGTTCAGCGCGGCACTGACGGGTTGGAGTTGGCTGGCGACCTTTGTTTGCCTTGGACTGATCTATATCTACATACATTATGCGTTCGCGACGGCAAGCGGGCATGTGGCGGCCATGTATCCTCCATTCATTGCCACAGCGGTAGCAGCCGGGGCGCCTCCTATGATGGTTGTCATCTGTTTTGGAATTTTTGGCAATCTGATGTGGGGCCTGACGGAATACGGGGGAGCCCCCGGACCGGTCTACTTTGCTCAAGGGCACTTCGCCAGACCCAGGTTTTACCGGATCAACTTCGCTGTCGTCACACTCAACGTGTTGATCACATTCAGCGTGGGAATATTGTGGTGGAAGATCATCGGGCTCTGGTAGCAGCAAGCAGCAGAAACCATCAAGAAGCTTCATGGGAGAGAAGGTGGCGCAGGTTCCACCTGTCTCTATGGACAATTTCGGGTTGAAAAACACTGCGGATCTGCTGAACCATCAGCTCAAAAAAGAGAGGAGCCTGACTATGAGACTATCGATTACTATCCGCATCCTTGTTTTTACCTGCGTGATACTGAGTGCAGGAATTCTGAGTATTTCATCTGCTGCCGAAAACCCGTTGACCAAACAAGACGATTGTGCCTCTGAGAAGCTCAAGCAAGCTTCACAGGAGATCCAAATCGGCTGCAAGGCTCTGGATGATTTTATGACAGCTTTTAATAGCGGAGATGCTTTATCATGGGCAAAAACGCTCAATTATCCTCACGTAAGGCTTGCAGGAGAAAAAGTCCGAGTTTGGGACACCCCTGAAGCCTATGCAAAGGAAAACGACACAAAGCAGTTGGCTGAGAAGGAAGGCTGGGGGTACACGAAATGGGATTGGCGGTGGTTGGTCCAGACGTCCAGGGAAAAGCAGCACTGGGCTGTTCAGTTCACTCGGTACACTCCTGATGGAAAGCCAATAAAGTCTTCAGAATCCTTTTACATAATTACCAATGTGGAGGGGCACTGGGGCACTCAAGCGCGATCCAGTTTCGTGGGCATAACCATTCCCGGAGCTGCCTACTAGCCCTATCAAAGCGGATGCGTCTAAAGGAGAACTCACATGTTCCGACGCCATTTCGTGTCACTGTCTCTGATTTTTGCTGTAGGATTAATCATTATGAACGCACCTTGTGCTTCTGCAATGGATAAATCCACCGAGTATAAGATTGTTCGTTTTTTTGAGAACCCAATTATCACCCCATCCATGATGGGAGATGCTAAAGAGAACATTAACGGTCCAACGCTGATACGCGTGCCCGATTGGGTGCAAAACAGACTTGGCAAGTATTACCTTTATTTTTCACATCATGAGGGATTGTACATCCGTTTGGCCTATGCCGATGACCTGCACGGCCCATGGAAGATTTACGAGCCTGGTGTACTTAATGTGAATGACATAAAGGGTGCTCCCGACCATGTTGCATCCCCGGATGCCATAATCGATCATTCGAAACAGGAGATTCGGCTTTACGTACATGCTCCTACAGCGGCCGTTCTCAAATCAACCGACCCACAGTATGCTGAGAAGATTGGTGATTCAAAGCAGGATACCTTTGTAGCAATTTCAAAGGATGGGCTCAATTTTAAAGTTGTTCCCGAGATCATAGGCGAGTGGTATTTTCGCGTTTGGAAGTGGAAAGACTACTATTACGCGATGGCAAGAGGAGGCAGCCCTCTGTACCGGTCCAAGGATGGGATAACCCCGTTCGAAAAAGCTCCGCAGAGTCCTTTCGACAAAGATCCCGAATTCAAAAAGATCCGGCACACTGCCGTAATGCTTGACGGCAATATGATGACCGTCTTCTATTCTCGAATTGGAGATACGCCGGAGCATATTATTATGTCCAAGATCAAGCTCACACCTAACTGGGAAGATTGGACAGCGACGAAACCCGCTACCTTTCTTCGGCCCGAAACCGGTTATGAGGGCGTCAATCTGCCTCTCGCACCATCGAAAGTGGGAATGACCATTCCGAGGGTTAATGAGCTAAGGGATCCGGCAATTTTTCAAGAAAATGGCAAGACTTATTTGCTATATACTGTAGAAGGAGAATACGGGATCGCCGTAGCCGAGCTTCAAAAAATCAAAAGAAAAAGGTAAATATTCATTCAATCATAAGGCCGGGGACCGTAATCGGTGCTCGGCCTTACTCGTCTGAGTCTGTCCATTCCAATAACCTGGGAGTTAAGTTTGTTTTCGCAGTAGGTCAGGACGCAGGTGATTTTTCCGGGTTCATCTGATGCAATGCTACTGGACGATAAAGGTCCGTAAAAAGAAAATACCTCAGCTAACAGGCTTATCCAAAGGTCCAATAACGGGGGCAGGGTAAGCAATGGCTCTGCCTCTTTGATCTTGCAACCAGTTCTGCAAGGTCAATGCAGCTCTCCCATAGTTGAAAAATCTTTCCATAAGGACAGCTCAAGACCTCAAAATCATATGCCACGCAGGAGATCTTCCCGGCCGGCCTCAACATTCCGGCAAGATGTGTGAACTGTCGCTGATTCAGTGTGTGCGCTCCTTCCACGGCTTTTATTACATACAGCGGCAAGGTACCGTGAGCTTCCCACTATTTCTCTTATAGGGTTCAAATCAGGAGTGAAACAGAGGAATGGAAAGTGATGCCGGATAAGAATTTAGATTATTGCACGTCGCTTACAACGCTGAGGATTAAGATAAATACGGGTGGGAAAAGAAAAAGAAAGAGAAGCATGATAGCCCCGGGTGGGGAAGGAGGAGGCATTCCTAATAGGGCTTGATTGCCAATTCTAGTCGCCGGTTGCGACTGTGCGGCACTGGATAATATTTGAATTGATTTAAAAATTGTTTCTTGGTACAGGCTATGTTTGATATTCATGAAACTGACCATGACACAGGAGCGAAAATCTATGAGATCAATCATTAAAACAACTCTATCTCTGGTCGTTGGTTCTTTTTTTCTGCTCTCATCTTCGGCGTTTGTTCTAGCGGGCCAGGTAAGTGGCGGTCCCGACAGCAAGGCTCCAAGGCTCAAATACCAGACTCAAAAACCTGTTCAGCAGCCCAAAGCCAAGTCGACATCCAGAAGTAATACACAGTCGTCAAACTCCAAATCGCAAACCAACAAAAACTACGGTCAAAAAGTCGAGCAGAAACCTGTTCCCCAAAAGAAGTAAGAAAGAAATCGATCGGGAAGGCCCAGTGGGAAACACAGGGCCTTCCTCCTGAGAATACCGGAATGCTGAGAGTGCGGATCATATTATTGCAAAATGCCTAGTTTGTGAAAATTAAACGAGTTGGCAAGGAATATGACTATCGCCGCATCTGGCTAGTGTTGCATTTCGGATGCTCTTCTATATTATGCTCCTGCCTAAACCGGATACCGTTCGGCAAAATCACCGTCTCATTCCATAGAAGCACTTACGAAATGTCACTGGAGAAACGCCCCCATTCCTTTTTTGTAGTTATTCCACCAATAGAAGTTCCAAAATCGGCGTCGTAGAAGGATGGATTCCGGTATCGAGAACCAGAATGCGGCTGCTCAGCATGTCGGCCACATAGAGGAAGCCGCCAGCCCCAACAATTCCGCAGGGTCGGTAAAAACGGCCGCTTTCCGGAGAAAAACTATTCCACACGCCGAGGAAATCTCCATCGGAGCTGAATTGCTGGATACGATTATTAAAGCTATCAGCCACATAGATTCTGCCCTGTTCATCCAGTCCCAGACCGAAGGGGCAGTAGAGTTTTCCATTTGCGCTGCCTGCACCTCCCCAGGACAGGATAAAAGTGCCGTTGGGATCGAACTTCTGAACTCGACTGTTGGTGCCATCCACCACATAGACATACCCCTGCCCGTCCAGCGCCAAACCTTGAGGATTATTGAACTGGCCGTCAGCGGAACCGGAGGTTCCCGCTGCCCAGGCGAAATTGCCGTTGTAGTCGAATTTCTGGATACGGCTGTTCCAATTATCAGATACGGCAAAATTTCCCTGCTTGTCCGACGCCACGGCGGTCGGCGTGAGAAATTGCCCATTACCTGAGCCGGGAACTCCCTTTGCCCAGATAAAATTTCCGTTTTTATCGAATTTCTGGATACGGTTATTATAGGTGTCGGCTACGTAGAAGTTTCCCTGTTCGTCTGCGGCCACCCCATTTGGTTTTGAAAACTGCCCGTGGCTGGTACCGAAAGTTCCGATGGACCAGATGAAATTACCTCTCTTATCGAATTTCTGGATACGATGATTATCGTGGTCGGCCACATAGAAGTTTCCTGCACCGTCCCTGCTGATACCTCCGGGATGGGCAAAATGCCCGTTGCCGTTCCCGGTACTGCCCCATTTGGCCAGGTAATTGCCGCTGGAATTAAATTTCTGGACCCGACTGTTTTGAGTGTCTGCCACGAAGATATATCCAGCGCTGTCATGGGCCACTCCGTTAGGATAGTTGAACTGTCCATTGCCGAATCCCTCAGAGCCCCAGGAATTTAGCAGAGTACCGGTGGCAAGCCCGGCAAACACCTGATGGTGGTAATCGACCACATATATAATGCCGTTATTGGAGTTCACCGATACACTCGCGGGATACGCAAACTGGCTGGTGCCAAAACCGGTAAGGGACGCATTGAATGTGCCGTTCGAGTTTAGAATCTGAATCCGGTTATTGTAAGTATCCGCCACGTATATCAATCCCGCGTTGTCCACGGCCACTCCGGCCGGCCTGTTGAACTGCTCGTTTCCGCTCCCGTTACTCCCCCACTTGGCCAGGTAGTTGCCGTTCGAGTCGAACTTCTGAATTCGGTGGTTGAAAGTATCCGCAACGTAAATGTTGTTGTTGCTGTCCACCGCAATCCCTCCAGGCCGATAGAACTTCCCGTCACCCGTTGTTCCGTAGCCTCCTTTGGCCCAGACAAATTGGCCGTTATATGTGAACTTCTGGATTCGATGGTTATTGGTATCCGCTACATACACATTGCCGTTGCTGTCCACTGCTACCCCGGATGGCTGATTAAGCTGGCCATTGCCGCTGCCGTAAGTCCCCCATGTGTAAATAATGTTACCCGAAGGACCGATTGCCTCGATGCAGTTCCTGTCGAAATCAGCTACATAGCAGGTCCCGTTTTGGCCAACACCCACTCCGTAAGGACTGACTATGGGGAAATAGTCGGATGTCGGCAGACTGAATGTAAGATTCAGATTAAAAGCGGTGACTTTCGACGCCGGCACGGAAAGCAGCCATGCTAAGATCAGCAGCCCAACCAAGAATTGCTTTCTCATAATTTTTATCCCCATGACTTTTTAGAAGCGGTATTCACTCCTGCCATAATCCAGAATGCCCCGGAATTCCGGGTGAAAATAGCTTGATATTAAATCGTACATTGAAGAATTCCGCAAGACGGAAGAAATGTCCAAACTCAAGGTGAATCCAAAACAAACGTTTTCAAAACTCTTGCAGTCCTTCTTGGAAGGATATGGTAGAGAACCACATCCTGGTCAGTGAAGGCGAGACGCATAAACAGCATTACCGTCTCCTCCACAAAATCAGATGATCTTTACGACAGGTTTGCGACAAGTTTACGCCGGATTTGGCGACAACTCCGATCAAACCCACGAATAAGTTATGTTCAAGGATGATGAGAACTCCTCCCGGCTTAAAAAGAACAAAACAGAACTATCCACGCGACTAACCTGAGGCTCTATATGAATTGGTCCGGTCCGAGCCTATGCTCAAGGCGGCGGAAGAATTCGGAGTTTCGTCCAGCTACATGGCTCGGGATAAGCATTAGCGCAATAAGGCTGGGGGGTGCCGAAGGCGAAGCAGTTGTTGAGATTTCCATTGCCGATAATGGAATTGGGGTTCGCGGCATTATTTAACCGGATGGCAGGGATGACGCCTTTTCAATGTTGGCAGGCAATGTTAACTCCTGCCGGAGCGTTGCAAAACTAAAGGTGGGCACGATGATACCGTACCCACCGGAAATGACCGGGTCGAATTGAACGAATACGGCCTAAAGCGCTGAAGACAGATTGCTGAAATCATTATTTATAGACATTATGTCCAGGTAAACGGACACCATCCCCCTGTGATGAGTCTGGTGGTTGAAGGCATGGAGAACAAGCCCTCCGAAATTCTTCGTATAACTGTTCCCTTTCGAATCCAAATAAGCCAGCGGCTTATCCAAATCATCCAGACGGAGTTCATCCGTGAATTGTATGAGCTTATCGTCTAATTGTTCTCTTTTTGACAGATAATCGGGTACTTCACTTATCGGATTTGTTCCGAAAGCCAGATCCTTATCGAATAGGGAATATCTGATGAAATCGAAGGCGCGCAACCGGCTAAATCTCTTCAACCAGTTGAAATCACCAAGATAAATGTGATTGCAAAGCTCTTTGACACTCTTGAAATATCCTCCAAACTCCCTGTTCCACTGGGAGCTATCCAATTTTTCGATCAGAAGATTCATCTGCCTGTTAGCGGTTTGGTTATATTTTGCCAGCAATTTACTTGTCTCGATGTCCATAGAATACGTCCCTCTCCGGTTTTTGGGCTGAAGCCCGGTTAATTTCAGCCGATATCTCCCGCTCTCCCTCATCTCGCTATTAATGAAGAGAGGTATTTCCTCTGTACAGCCGATTTCCCCTGAAGGTGCAATATACTACCATCGTACGAGGAAAATAAGCAACGAGCTGTGGAGGACGAAACCGCCCGGCGTGCCGGGCCTCAGGCATTCTTGGACGCGCCTGCCCTCGGAAGACTTTATGACGGCTCCGATGAGGCTTCCAGAGGGCAACCGGGATTTTTCGCGCAAAAATCCGTGCTCAGGATGCTGTTCGGACGCATAGCGCAGAGTCGATGCCATATTCTTGATCTAAAGAATGAAGCCTGCCTGCTTCAGAGGATGAGACCCATTGCATTCCATGCCGTTTATCTCGTTTGGATTTCAGCCGGAAACCGGCCGGGCTGTCCAATCTTTTGCCTCCCTTATTTTGAAATCATTCTCAGTGTACTTTCGTTCTCATTGCACGCCTCAAACACTTCTGATAGGCTGCATACATCAATCTTGAGGGAGGCAATCCGAATGAGCACAATAAAATGTTTTGGAATCGTATTTATTTTCTTGTTTTCATTCATTTTCTTCTCTGCAGCGCATGTGGCCGCTACGGGGATAGACCCTGAACATGGCGACCAGACCGCCGATATTGAAGATTCAAACGCGCAGAAGGTAAGCGATCCATTGGAGGGTATAAACAGAGCTGTATTCAAATTTAACGACAAGCTCTATTTCTGGGCGCTGAAACCGGCGGCAACAGCTTACTCCGCGTGTGTTCCCACGAAAGCGAGAATTGCAATAAACAATGCCGCGAAAAATTTCGAGTTCCCGGCCCGTTTTGCAAATTGCATTCTGCAGCACGACGGAGAGAAGGCCGACACCGAAATGAAAAGGTTCATCGTGAACTCGACATGGGGCATGGGGGGCATGTTCGATGTCGCCCAAAGCCGGCTTGGTATGAGCAGTCCCCACGAAGAAGATTTTGGACAGACACTCGCGGTTTGGGGCCTCGATTCCGGCCCTTTTGTCATGCTTCCCGTGCTGGGACCAAGCGACGCGCGTGATGCATTCGGATATGCCGTCGATCACACCGCGTTTGACCCTCTTTTCTGGACGTCAACTCCCGTTTGGGTCGGGCCGGCCGTCAAAGCGGAAAAAATGGTGAA
The DNA here is from genome assembly GCA_023416335.1 of Pseudomonadota bacterium. The sequence goes on from JAEZHY010000211.1 coordinate 12,461, forward strand.
CAAGGTATCCCTTATGCCCGGTCAGTATGAGGCTTTCAAGCAATCGGCCCTGGATCCCTACGCTTCCATGCGCGATGCTTACATGCAGCACAGGCAGAGCGAAATCAAACAGTAGAGGGATTCATACCAAGTTGCTTTCAAGTTGATATTTAATTCCCTGTCCGAGGTGGAAGAGGTTACCCCCCCGACCGGGCACTTGCACCAGATTTCGGCCCTCTTGGGCCGATCGCTCGGGGGGGTGTGGGGGCCGCCGGTCCCCACGCTATTTGGATCCTTCTTAAATACAACTCCGTGTCAGCGCTCTTTCATCTAATCGGGATGCGTTTGTGATGCCGCATACCCGGTGCGAGGTCCGTTGGAAATAATAAAACAAGGGGAAACCGGGTTTCTCGATAACGATCTGTGCAGGGC
>JAEZHY010000240.1 GCA_023416335.1 Pseudomonadota bacterium
GTGGCGCTTCGCTGACCCTGGGCTATTCCTACTTAGCGCTTTCAGCGCAAAAAGCGAGTCGGTTCGCTTAAGTTGACGCATATGAGGCGGACCTTGGGAACCAGCGGCGTATTTCCTTAAAGCAACAACATTGAACTCAGCGGCTGCTCAGGCCTTTGCAACCGCCGCCTGCAGAAATTCGGCGCGTCTGGCTTTCCACATGCTGCTCAGGATGATAATCGCTCCGATCAACAATGCCGCGCACATCGTCACAAAACTGATTTTGTTGAGAACGTCTATTGTAAGGGGCGAGAAGGAAACCAGGCCGAGCTTGTCGAGGTACTGCGGAATCGCAAGGGCCCGGCTTACCGCCACGATCAACATGATTGTGGCCATGACGATCTTGATCATATGTTCTTTGACGTAGGTCGTTCCGATTGCTCCCAGTTGAACTCCCAGGAGAGATCCGGCCAGGATGATGAGCACGAGCCTGATATCCACCATCCCGTGCATTGCCCAGTTGATCGATCCGCCGAGCCCCATCAGGAAGGCAATTACGAGTTCGGTCGCAGACGATATGAGACCGGATGCGCCGATGAAATATATCATCCCCGGCACTCCAATAAACCCTCCCACGGCGATCGTTGCGGCCAGCAGACCGGTTGCGAACCCAACGGGAATTGTGAACCAGACGGAAATGCGCACATTGGCTGTTTTGAAATGGACCATCGGCGGGATATTCAGACCCTGGAGTTTCCGTGCAAGCGAGCAAACGCTTTCAGCCCTCCCTGATTTCGATATGTTCACGGCATCACGATATACATAAGTCCCAACCACCAGCAGAACGGCAACAAATGAAAGGCTGACATACAGGTCGGACCCGGCCTGGCCCCATTTATCCAGAATTATCTGTTGTATTTTGATTCCGACCTGTACGCCGACTCCGGCGGAAGCCGCCAGGATGAGGCCCAGTTTTACGTCCACCTGGCCGTACTTAAAACGTTTGTAGGCTCCGACCATGGCCTTCGGAAATTTGTGGCACATATTGCTGGCAACCGCTACAGTCCCAGGGACGCCGAGGCTCATCATTCCAGGCGTAAGAACAAAAGCCCCTCCCGATCCGATGAACCCGCTCACCAGACCTCCGATAAAACCCACAAGGAAGAGAAAAATTATAGAGATCGCATTCAGATCGATAAAATTAGAGGCTCCATTGATTAAATCGTGCATTTTTCATCCTTCTCCAGGCATCGTGGTTCGTAATAAACTGAGAAGAAACAGCTTCAATCCTGTTTATCTGTCTATACGGTGAAACGGATTGACGTAAGCATAAAGGCGGGGTCTTTTGCTCAGTTGCTTTCTCTTTTCGATTACCTTCCGCTCCGTCTGGCGCACCCTGTTTCTCTGGTGCGCCTCGATTCCGAGCATTGACCACAAGTTGTGTGCAAAAGCCCCGTGTACGAAGGAAAAGACCAAAACCGTCGTAATCGGAAGCGCAGCGTACCATCCTCCCTGCGTGAAATAGCGCATCGCGGCATCGGCATGTGTGAAGACTGCAGCATAACAGGCTGCGCTCAATAACCCGTACCCGACTGTTCGCCCTATCGTGCCTGCCTTCGAGGACCCGTGTTCACCTGACATTGCCCTGACTCCTTTGCTGTTTGAATCCGACATAACGCTTACTACCGGAACCGAAATGTCCCGGACCATTTCCACTGCCGCTTCGGAATCTATGACGACGAGTTCCACTCTTTTGATTTCGCGGATGAAATCTCCGATAACCAGATCGAGGTCACCGGACCTGACCATATGATCGCAATGGATGCCTTTGAGCAGGGCCTCACTCCGGAGGACTGCCGAAGACTCACAAGCCCGCTTCTCAAAAGCCAGTCCCTCGCATGACAAATCCACGCTCAGGGCCACCAGGTCGTACCGCACGCGCTCGGCAAGGTGGACGCTGTGATTGACGGCATTCGACGAAAAAACTCCGTTGATGCCTATGACAAGGATCTTCCGGTTGTTCCTGGGGTGATTTTGAAGGTCTTTTCCATTACACTCTTTTGGCATATTCCGATCCGTTCGCCTATTTTGAGCATGAATCTTTCAATGCGTTCATAGTCAAGAGGCGTGCCATCAACCGTATTTCCGGATAACCGGCCGAAATCATTTAATTGATCAAGCAATGAGGATTGAGATGCGGATTGCCGGTTGTGTTGCAAAGTGCAATAGTAAAGATGACATCGGGCTGAATCGCACGGATAGCAACCTGTTCTTTTGCGCAACAGCCATAAAGCGGCTGTTGCGATTTGCAACAGCATACGAAGGATAGGAGATGAGCTTTTTCAAAAAGACTGAAAAAATAGAGCAAAGGACTCTCGAAGAGCCCGACGCCGAATTGACCGATCTGAGGCAGGCGGTTGAGGCCGGTAAAGTTCCGCCTTCGGTGGCGGTAATTGCATCAAAGGAACTGGACCGCCTCGAAAAAATGGACCCCGGCATGCCGGAGTACTCCATAGGAATAAACTACCTCGAATTCCTCTTCGCTCTGCCCTGGCAAAGCTTTACAGACGACAACCTCGATATCGGGCGGGCGGAAACCATCCTTCATGCACAGCATTTCGGTTTGAAACAGGTAAAGGAACGGATCCTCGAATACCTGGCCGTCAAGACCCTCTGTAATTTGACTGAATTCAACATCCTTGTCGTTGACGATGAAGAGATAGCCAGGACCAACCTGGAGTACGTTCTCCGCAAGGAAGGGTATCTCGTCGGCACGGCGGAAAACGGGCAGCAGGCGCTGGAGAAGCTGAGGCAGTTCGACTACGAACTGATCCTGACCGACTTGAAGATGGAAAAAATGGACGGTATTCAGTTGCTTCAGTCTGCAAAGCAGGTTTCGCCGAATACCGAAATCGTGATGATCACCGGGTATGCCACCGTCAGCTCCGCTGTCGATGCACTCAAGAAAGGTGCGGCCCATTACCTGCCCAAGCCCATCGACCTTGACGAACTCCGGGCGACTGTCCGGCAGATCCGGGAAAAAAAACGCCACGCCCAGATGACCAGGAGCCCTATTCTCTGTTTCTCCGGCCCTCCCGGAACCGGCAAGACATCGATCGGCAAATCCATTGCCGAAGCGCTCGGAAGAAAATTTGTCAGAATCTCGCTCGCAGGGCTCCGCGATGAGTCCGAGCTGAGAGGGCATCGCAGAACATACGTTGGATCGATGCCGGGCCGAATCATTACCGAGATGAGACATCTCGCCGTGAAAAACCCCGTATTCATGCTCGACGAGATAGACAAGATAGGCCAGGATTTCCGCGGCGATCCGGCATCCGTTCTCCTGGAGATCCTCGACCCGGAGCAGAATACCCGGTTCATGGACCACTATCTGGATGTGCCCTTCGACCTCTCCAATGTGATGTTCATAGCTACGGCGAACATTGTTGAAAAATTGCCATCCCCGCTTCTTGACCGGCTCGAGGTCATCCGGTTTCCCGGATATACGGAAAACGAAAAGAAGACTATCGCACGCGAATACCTCATCCCGCGCCAGTTGCGCGAACACGGCCTCAAGAACAGAAACGTTCGGTTCACCGGGGACTCGATCCCCAAGATCATACGAGATTACACGCTGGAAGCCGGCCTGCGTAATTTCGAACGGGAAATAGCCACCGTCTGCCGGAAACTGGCAAGGCTATGTCTGCAATCCGAAAAGGAACGCTCCACTTCCATCGAAATCGACGGAAACATGGTCGAATCCCTTCTCGGCCCCAGGAGGTACACACATGAAATCGCCGAGGCGGGGCAGCGCGTTGGGGTCACAACCGGCCTTGTCTGGACCGAGTTTGGCGGGGAGATAATCTCGATTGAAGCAACCCTCATGAAGGGCACCCGGCAGCTGATTCTTACCGGCTCGCTCGGAGAAGTGATCCGCGAATCGGCGCAAACGGCCCTCAGCTACCTGCGCAGCCATGCTGCCGAATTTTCACTGGACCCGGATTTTTTCAACGGAATCGATATACATATTCACATCCCGGCCGGTGCAGTCCCCAAGGACGGGCCGTCGGCAGGCATTACCATAGCCCTGGCGCTTCTGTCGCTGCTTACCGGCAGACCGGCCCGACGCGACGTCGCCCTCTCCGGTGAACTCACGTTGAGCGGCAGGGTGCTCCCGGTCAGCGGCATACGCGAAAAAGTTCTGGCAGCCCAAAGAGCGGGGGTAAAAACCGTAATTTTTCCCGAACCGAATAGAATAGATTTAGAAAATCTCGAGGAGGACGTCACTGAAGGCATAAACGTGATCGCCGCAGAGGATATTTTCTCGATCGTGGATATGGTTCTCAGTGGGGAAAGCGCAAAGCCCAAATAGGTCCCGATTCCCCGGCCCTCATCTGTATCTTCAGGAGGCCGGTCCGAGACGAATCTTCTTCGACGCGGAAATCAGCCGCCCGGCCGGAATCCCGAAAAATGCCCTCAGCACTCTGCAAAGATTCTCCGCGGCCCGGCTCGATCGACGCCATGAGGAGTAAAAGGCAATTGCCGTAGAGGGCTTCCTAACGAGCGTAATCAAGACCTTACCGATCCTCACTTTACCATCGGCACCCGATATATCGCTCAGATCGAACCCGAGTTCGTCGTTTATGGCGTCGCTGACCGACCTGAAGCATATGAAGGGAATCCCGGCTTCGGCGCATGACTGGGCAACAATTTCGGTTTCCATATCCAGCACGGCCTGACCGCCGCCGGCAACCGCCGAAAGAGCCCGCTTGCTCTCCGGCCGCAGAGCAGTGAAAGCCGAGACCGTCTTCACAGTGTTTTCCGAGAAGAAAACGCTCAGTTCCGGTGGAAAGCTGAAGAACAGGGATGTCCCCGATGCCGGAGATCCGGCATTTCCTGCAACGCAGACATCCCCTACGGAAAGAGCGGGATGGAGACCTCCCGCAAACCCGGCGAATACAATGAGATCGGGCCGCAAGACAGACAGGGAACTTTTCACCGCTGCCGTAACCGCCCCAGTACCCATGCCCGTTTCGACCAGTATTATTTCCTTGTCGTGCAAACGGATCGCAATTTTCTTATTCGGGCTTTTTTCGAGAAGACGCCACTCGGGCACCATCTTCCTCAGCGGGGCATACTCTTGCGGCAATGCGGCCAATAACATTATTTTCATTTTCGCTCGATGCCATCGGCACACGGACAAAAGAGAGCGCCGAACGCAGGTATTCATCCAGCAAACATTTGCGGAAAATCCGTGAAGATTCCGCTCGCCCCCAATTTATTCAAAGCCAGGGCGAGCTTTTCATTATTTACCACCCAGACCAGGATTCCAAATCCTTTTTCCTTCATACGCCGGAACTGCCTGACCCTCACCGCGCGCAATGCGGGATGGTAAGTCGAAGTGCCCAACTCGTGCATCAGTCTCACGGGATCGGGATGCGCATTGGCGACAAGCGCCCCGGTCTTTATGCGTTTATCCAGTCTTTTGATTCGCGCGAGATAATCATGATTGAAGGAAGAAATGAGCACTTTCGGTATCGCCTCCAGAGAATTGACCAGGCCCACCACCTTATCTGCTATACAGTCATGTCCCGGCAACCCGGACAAGTCTTTCAGCTCGATATTGATGAGTCTGTCGTGTTCCAGCGTGAATCGGATCGCCCTCTCCAGAGTCGCAACCTGCTCTCCACGGTATGCCGCCTGTTCGGCTTCGGAGACATTCCCGGCCTCGATCTGCCCAAACGGGTCCCGCTCGTTGAACCAGCCGCCGAAGTCGAGTTCCTTCAACTCGGCGAGTGTGAAATCATGCACCGGCCACGGACTACGCCCCGGGTGAACGGCTGCCGCGTCGGTGGTTTCCTGCAATGTAGCATCGTGTATCAGCACGAGTTCGCCGTCCCTGGTAACGCGAACATCGATCTCCCACATCTGCGCGCCGTTTTCAAATGCCTTCCGCGCCGCGGCAAGAGTGTTTTCAGGAGCAAGAGAGCGAGCACCTCTATGAGCGATAACGAGTGAGGAACCAAGAATTGCTTCTTCAATATTCATATCGATATATACCACCATAACACGGGTTGGACCGGCAGTTGTGCGACCACCGCAAATATATGACATTATGTGGCAAATACAGTATTCCTACCGTCATGATTACTGTCTTTTCCGCATTGTATTGTTCCTTGAAAGAGCCAATATTAATGTCGCCAAAGAGTTGGTTTCTATAAACCCTATTGCCCGAAAGCCAGGTCCCCTCCCTCCTCCTGGCTTTCACCTTTTTTGGGGGTACGCACTCCCCCAAGGAACCCAATCTTCATTCCCGCCATTTCTCGGACCATACGGCGAAAGTCCATTAATGAAACGCATTACTGCAGTCCGTCAACCATGCGGGCTTGACCTGTTTACCCTTCTAATGTATAGACTTTAGCGTTACTTCCCATTGCTCATTCGCTATTTCCATTTTGCGCCCCAAGCCGACAGCCTTCTCTCAGCTGTTCACTTTTTGGTTATGCATTCTGCCCGGCTCGACCGGTCGGTTTTGCAGACAGGTTTTGCTATGATTCGTTTCGAAAATGTCCACAAATGGTTTCGTAAGCTGCACGTTTTGAACGAAATCAACTTGCATGTCAAGCAGGGTGAGGTGGTTGTGGTCTGCGGACCGTCCGGATCCGGGAAATCGACCCTAATTCGGACGATAAACCAGTTGGAACCGATAGACAGCGGCCGACTTGTCGTCGACGGTATGGACCTTTCCGACCGCAAAACCGACATCAACAAGTTGCGGGCTGAAGTCGGCTTCGTGTTTCAGCAGTTCAATCTGTATCCGCACCTCAGCGTCTTGAAAAACATTACTCTTGCGCCGATCAAGATCAGAAAACAGTCCAGGAAGGAAGCCGAGGAGCAGGCAATGTCGCTTCTCGAAAGGGTGGGTTTGGCCGAGAAACGCGATTCCTATCCGGCGCAGCTGTCCGGCGGCCAGCAGCAACGCGTTGCCATTGCAAGGTCCCTTGCGATGAATCCCCGCATCATGCTCTTTGACGAACCCACTTCGGCCCTCGATCCCGAAATGATCGGTGAAGTTCTCCAGGTTATGCAGGATTTGGCCCATAGCGGGATGACGATGGTTGTTGTAACTCACGAAATGGGTTTTGCAAGCCAGGTTTCGGATCGCGTCGTCTTCATTGACAACGGGACCATTCTTGAGGAAGCGGAGCCTGAGGAGTTTTTCAAGTCCCCCAGGCACGAGCGGGCTCAGCAGTTCCTCAAACAAGTCCTTTCACCCATGCACTGAACCGGACAGGAGAGAAAACAATGAGAAAGTTTACGATTTTCCTGATAGTGGCTGCCTTTGTCGGATGCGCTTTTGGAACCGCGGTTGCGGGAGACACTTTGGCGGAAGTCAAAAAGAAGGGCGTCCTGGTGGGGGGAGTAAAGGACTCCACGCCGCCTTTCGGCTTCATCAATGAGCAGACTCGCCAGATCGAAGGCTATGACGTCGATTTCCTGAAGGCGATTGCGGACAAACTCGGAGTGAAGCTTGAAGTGAAGGCGGTCACATCCGCCAGCCGCATGCCGCAACTGACCGAAGGAAATATCGACATAGTCGCCGCAACCATGACCATCACCCCGGAACGTGCACAGCAGATCGACTTCAGCCATACCTACTTCCTGACCGGACAGAAGTTCCTCACAAAGAAGGGTACCATCAAGGCCCTCAAGGATTTGGAAGGGAAGAAGATCGGGACTGCCAAGGGTTCCACTTCCGAACAGAATGCAACAAAAGCTCTTCCGACCGCAACGGTGCTTTCCTTTGACGACTACCCGCAGGCATTCCTCGCTTTGCAGCAGGGCAAAGTCGTGGCCGTGACAACCGACGAATCGATCCTTGCCGGTCTTCGCGGAGCAGCGCCCAATAAAGACGCGTTTGAAATTCCCGATTTCCAGATTTCCGATGAACCCTATGGACTTGGCATGCGCAAAGGCGACAAGGCGTTTGTGGACGCCGTAAATGCCGCACTTCTGGATATGGAGAAATCCGGCCAGGCAGCCGCCATTTTTCAAAAATGGCTCGGCCCCGACAGCAAGACTCCCATGAAGAGGAATTTTCAGATCACCGCCGGTAAATAATCAACACGGCTGAAGAGAGTTTTCTCAAGGCAGTTTGAATCGTGTCCAATTATCAGTTCGACTGGGCGATCGTTACCTCCGGGAAGTACTTCCACTGGATACTCTCCGGAATCGTTACCACCATCGAGATCTCGTCGGTATCGATCGTCCTTGCATTTCTACTCGGGTTGATCATTGCCGTAATGCGCATGAGCACATTCCGGCCGACGCGGTGGTTTGCCCTGGTGTTCCTGGAGTTCACCCGAAACACGCCCCTGCTCGTCCAGATATTCTTCTGGTATTTCGGGTCTTACAAGATCCTGCCAACTTTTATAAACGACTGGCTGGGAACCATTAACTTCGAATTTGCAGCCGGGGTGATCGCTCTGTCTATCTACACGAGCGCATTTATCGCGGAAGACATCCGATCCGGGGTTCGTTCCATCCCCAAAGAACAGATGGAAGCGGCTCGAAGCGCAGGATTTTCCTTCCTGCGGTCCATGCAGTACATCATTTTACCGCAGGCGATCAGGATCATTATTCCGCCTCTTATAAACCAGTTTCTCAATTTGACGAAAAACTCCTCACTCGCCATGACCATCGGGGTAGCCGAACTGACGTACCAGGCACGGCAGGTTGAGAGCTATACGTTCAAGGGATACGAGGCATTTACCGCAGCCACGGTGGTGTATCTCGGGATGTCCCTTTTCATCGCACTGGCCGTGAATATGTACAACAAACACGTCCTTACACCCGTTAAAGGCCGCTGATATGGGGCTTGATTTTACCGTTATCTGGCGCAACATCGTCTACTTCTTTATCGGCGCTTATCCCCATGGCCACTTGGGCGGCATTGCGCTAACGCTCTATCTTGCAGTCGTTTCCTGCATTCTTTCTTTTGTCGGCGGACTCGCCCTCGGCCTGCTCAGCGTTTCCCCGTACAGAATGGTGAGGTATGTCACCGTCGCAGTAATAAATGCGATTCGAGGCATTCCTCTCCTTATGGTAATTTTCTGGATGTACTTCCTTCTGCCTGCGCTCATGAAGCGCCCGATGCCCGAAGCTCAGACCGTCATTGCGGCCCTCACCATTTTCACATCTGCATACATGGCTGAAATTGTGCGGGCCGGAATTGAAGGGATACCGAAAGGACAGACGGAGGCGGCCATATCTACCGGGCTTCATCCCTGGCAGGCGATGTTTTACATTGTGCTCCCACAGGGGCTCAGAAATATGGTCCCGTCTTTTGTCAACCAGTTCGTGTCGCTGATAAAAGATACTTCACTCGCGTTTATCGTTGGAGTATCCGAACTCACGCACGTCGCTACTCAGATCAATAACAGGACTATGGTCTTTCCTGCTGAGATATTCCTATTCATCGCCGTTATCTACTTCATCATCTGCTATGCCTTCACGAGTCTTTCGAGGTGGCTCGAAAGGCGTCTCGCCTGGCACCACAGGTAACTGCGCGCCGTTCGAAATTCGGGGACCCGGGGCATCCTTCAGGGAGACAGCCGCGGGGTCTTCCCAGAATGTTCTGAAATTCAGGATCTTCTTATAAGCCTCATTGAAATCCCCCTCGAAACAAACTGCGCGGTCGTCCAGGTATACATGCGCAGCTATTTTCCTGTTCGTTACGATCTCCACGTACTGAGAGAGCCCGTTTTCCTCGAGCCAGGTTCGGGCCCACTCGTGCCACCTTACGGTGAATACGGCCACCTTAAAGCCTGCCGTATTCAACCGTTCCAAAAAATCGGCTGCCCCGGGCCGGGGCGGGTGGAAGTATTCCGATCCCTTCCATTCGTCAAAGAGGTTCAGGACCCCGTCCAGATCTATACAAATGAGCCGTCTCGTGTCATTGTCTTCCATATGTCTCCACCGCGTTATACGGGCCGGGGAAGTCGAATCAGCTCCGATTTGAGCAGGGAAGCGTAATTTTCACGGAGTTTCAAAAACCTCAATCCATCTTCACTGTCTCCCAGCGAAGCGGCCGAAAGCGAACAATAACCCAGCCGAAAAGCAAGATAGGCGATCCCATAAAAAACTTCTTTGCCCCAAATGCGTGTACCGGACTCTTCCTCGAACCTTTCGACAAAATAACCCCAGGTATCCGGCCCAAGACCAAATTCGATCCGGAAAGCGGAAAGGTCCCATGCAATATCCTGAGGTCCCGGAAAGAAATGGTCGTCAAAATGGTCAGCCGAATCCGTCTTGAAGATTCTTCCGGTACAGAGTACCCATTCATGGGGCGCTGCCCTGTTGTCGAGGTAAACCGGCCGGATTTCTCTCATCCTCTTTGAACTCGCGACTACCTTCTCGGAATATCTTTCCCACTCCGGTCCCAGGCCCTCGATGATATTAGTCCGGATCATTTCAAGAAGCTCGTCCCGTGCCGGCGGTCCCTCGGAGGGGAAAGAAGTTTCGATAAAGGAAAAATACCTTGCCGCATGATCGAGAAAGGTCTTTTCAGTCTCACCTTTTCGCAGGCGGGTACCAGTCAACACCTCCATGGTCAGGAACCCATCCCCCGTTTCGATCAGTTGAGGATGGAACCCCGCTTCGGCCAATACTTGCGCTCTCCGGCAAACATGGTTGCCATGGCTGCCAAGCCCGGCAAATTTCATCAGAACCGCCTTCTTTTTCCCGTCGATCTCCCGCTTCGCTACGAACTTGAGACGCTCATGATGAGGCTGGACAGCGGGAAGATCCGGACCATTTTCAACCAGCACGCCTCGCCATTTTCCGGCTGAGACATCCGTAAACTCCGGCCCGCCGGCGCACCCTGAAAATGCAGAGAGTTCATAGCGGATCTGACTGAAACTCGTGCTGAACTTCGTATACCGGGGCCACAAACTGCGCGATGTTTCGGAAACGAATTCCGATCCATCAGGCTCCCAACTCGGAAACAGAAAGATCTTCCCCTCTTCGAAGCCCAGTTCCGCAGCCTTGCGCGCTACAGAGCAAAACGATGATCCGCTGAGCCCCGGACCCTCATCCACCACCAATAAAGGCAGATTTGCGTGGTCCCGCAGTCTTCTTTCGAGTTCGTGAGAAAGGAAGACTCTCCTGTCGAACGGATGCCCGCGCGGCCTTACAGTGATCGAGAAGGTGCTGCATCCGAGGTTCTCCAGGGCGCCGCATACCGCTGAAGACAAACTTGTCCCTATGCTCCTGATCCCAATGCATACGACTTTTTCCGGATGTATCGCTTCGTGAAACTTCTTTGCCGATTCGAGATACATTTCCGGATAGAGTCCATAGAAGGAATATCCCTCCGGAACCGATACTTTTATCTTTTCGGGCAAAGAGTAAGCGGACAGGCCCAACATTTCCCTTTTGAATTGCCCCAGCACCCTTCGTGCCTCCGCATGTTGCGCTCTTCTGATGCGGTAGAGGGCCTTTCCGGCGAGAAGTCCAATATGCCGGAGGGCATCCAGTAATGGAAAAGAGGCATCCATGTCCGGGCATAACGCATCGGCGACCCCGGCCTCCATCTCGCCCGATCGAATCAGAAGATCGCGGATTCTCTCCCGAGTCGGCGCACCAGCGGCGTCCAGCAGCAGGCAGCGAAGCTCCGACAGCATCGCCTTCGTATTCACTTCCTTTACAAGACTGCGGTAAATGAGCATGTTTCAATGCGATTTCGTGGGCTGCAGGATGAAAGACCTTCAGCTCAAGTGAGTGTGGTTGAGAATTTCGAATGGATGGAAATTAGGAATTGCTCCGGACAATGTAAATCGACATGACAAAATTCACGTTTGACCTGACAAATAGGGGCCGCTAAACTCGACCTCACGCATGCATGTTTTCCATTCACAAATCCTCTGAAACGGCAGGCAGGATGAATATAGCTCTGGTGTTCCCTCCCTTCTATTTTGAGTCCATGTACAACATGCCCCCGCTTGGGCTGATAAACCTTGCAACCATGCTCAAAGACTCTCCGCACGCCGTCAGGATCTTTGATTTTCCCCTGGCAATTCGACGAAAAACTCTCGAAATGGGAGAGTCGATTTACCGGGAATGCGCGCGGCAGATTCTCTCATTCGAACCCGGGGCTGTGGGCTTCTCCGTCCAGTGCACCACGCTTCCGCCCTCGCTTCGCATCGCCGAAGAACTCAAGAAGCTCTCTCCACGCACCAAAGTCATCTTCGGCGGACACAATGTCGCTTTTACGGACGAACCGATTCTCTCGCGGTTTCCATTTGTTGATCTCATTGTCCGCGGAGAAGCCGAGCTGACCTTTCCCGAACTGGTCGAAGCTCTCGAAATCGGAGATAAGCTTAACGAAATAGAAGGCATCACCTTCAGATCCGGAGACCGCATTTTACGGACCCCCGACAGAAAGCTGATCGAAAACCTCGACGTACTTCCTGTAAGCGATTACTCCTTCGTCGCTCCTCTCCAGGAGTACCGCGATCTTTGCGGAATCCGGAGATCCATCGCGATTCTCGAGGTCGGCAGAGGATGCCCTCATCACTGTATCTACTGTTCCCAGTCAATTCTGTGGAGAAGACACGCGAGGACTTTTTCAATTGAACGCCTCATCAGTGAAATGAAAAACCTGGCGGACAACTTTGGAGCGCAGTGCTTTCTTCTCGCTTACGACCAGTTTACGGCGAGGCGCGATTTCGCTCAGGCTTTCTGCAATGCGGTTATCGAGGCCGGTCTGAACAGGCTTCCATGGTATTGTATTTCCAGGCTCGATACAGTCGATGCTCCGCTTCTCAAGCTCATGCGCCAAGCGGGCTGCGAAACCATGTGTTACGGAATAGATTCGGGGTCCGAGAAAACGCTCGCTTTCATCCGGAAGAACATCGATCGGAATATCCTGTTCGAGAGAGTCAGAGAGACAACCGATCAGGGGATACTGCCTACTTTGAGCTTTGTGATCGGATTTCCCGAAGAGACCGCGGAAGATCTGGATCAGACGCTGAAACTTGCGCTCATGTCGGCCATAACGGGCAATGCGAACATACTGGTCCAGATGGCGACCATTCTGCCCGGGACCGATCTTTACAAGAGATATTCCGACCGGTTGGTCCGGGAGGTGGATACGTATTTTTCGCTGGGGATCGAGTTCGATTCAGGCAAACGGTTTCCTGCAGACGACACTCTAATCGATTCCGCTCCCCCGATTTTCAGCAGCTTTCACAATCTCCCCTGCCCCGCGGGGGCGCTCAAGAAACTTAATGACCTGGCAAGCTATTATTCCATTATTGCATCCCTGTATCCACGATCCCTCCTGCTGCTCAGCATGGAATGCGGTCTTTCTATCGCGGATATCTTCTATGATTTCCTGGATAATGTGAGCAAGCTGAAAGGGAAAAAAGAGCGCGGTCTGAGTCCCTGGGATTGCTACACGCACTTCGAACCGTTTGCTCGGAAGATGCTTTCACGCTTGAATTCTCTAAAACGGGATTACATACCGGAGCTTCTCGACTATGAAACCTGCCTGATTCGCGCCGGCAGCATGGGATCTCACAGGTCCGACCTTGCCGTCGATATCCCTCGCGTCCGGGGTGCAAAGCCGTTTCGCAATGAAAAGGTTCCAGTCCGGCAGTTCACATTCGACATTCCGCGTCTTATTATGGATTTGAAATCCGGCCGTGTTCCGGAAACCTGTCCGCGGAGGGGGACTTGGCTCATCTTCACAAAAAATCACGGCGAGATCGACATTCAGGAGATTAATGACTTCGGAGCGGACTTCCTCCAACTGTGTGACGGACAGCGAAGTTTGGACTCTATAGCGGGAGAGCTTTACCCGACTTACGGAGCAGGAAAAACCCGCGATGAATTCGCGGTTCTCTGTGCGGAAGCTGCCGGCGCATTGAGCAAGCTCCAACTGCTTATGCTGCCCTGCTGTTCGGACGAATCCAGAGTGGAAGGGAGGTGAAACGGATGCTGCAAGTGAAGGAAGTCGAGAAGAAGATCTTGACCACTGATGTTCACGAAAGCACATCGACGACTTATGTCGTGCCTACGTGACATGCGCCGACGGAATCTCCGGTCCGGAGATAGTCGCCTGAAACCCGCTCTGATGCCGGGAAACATGTGCACTTGTTTCCCGGCAGTTTTGCATCATGTACAGGAGACCGACCACATCCATGCCGATTCCAGAAACTGAGGCCCCCGAACCCGACTCCTACATAATCGACGGCCATGTCGATTTATTGTACGCAATGCTCCAATCCCATCCGGATACTTCTTTCGAAAATATATCGGATTTACCTGTCACGCTCGAAAAAATGCGCGATGCCAATGCCATGGTCATCGTGTCCGCCTTCTACTGCCCCGACACGCATAACGGTGAAGGCTCATCGGCCCGATTCCTGAAAAACCTTTTCGAGTATGAAGACAAGTACCTGACGAGTCTCGTTCGGATAACTTCATCTGATGCACTGAAACAGTGCATCGACAAGAAGACACCTGGAATGATCCGGCTCATCGAAAATTCCGACTGCCTTCTTGAAACCAGTCTTGAAACTCTCAGGCGCATTGGAATAAAGGTCGCGGGTCTCACACACGTGGGAAGAAACAGGATCGGCGACGGAAACAACATTCCCTTTCCCGACGGGCTGACCGGCGCAGGAAAAGAACTTGTACAAAATCTCGCCCGTGAAGGCTTCGCTTTCGATGCCGCCCACCTGGCCGAACCCGGTTTTCGCGATCTCACGAGGATTTACGAGGGACCACTTCTGTCCTCTCACACCGGCGTGCGCGCGCTCTGTGATACTCCACGCAATCTGACAAAAGAGCAAATAAGGGTCATCCTCGACAGAAAGGGCGTAATCGGGATTGCCGCAGACCCCAAAATGCTCTCTCCCAGCGCAGAGGCTTCCATAGAAGATGTCTTCCGTCACATAGACTGGATCGCCCAGGCTTTCGAGACGGACGGCATTGCGGTTGGAAGCGACTTCTGCGGCTTTCACACTGTGAATTCCGGCCTCGAAGATATAACCCGCCTGCACGACCTTCGGGCAATGCTTCTGAAAAAGGGATATCCGGAGCAGAGCGTCCGCGGCATTATGGGAGAGAACTGGTATAAGTTTTACAGTGCACTGCTGACGGCCATGCCGTAAGACGGCATGTTCAGAGGACCGGCTCAGGTTTTGCGGAAGTCTTTTTCCGGAAGAAAATGAATGAAGCCAGCCCAATTGTCGCAGCACCACACGCCCAGGTTACAGGAGGAAGGTGCATCCCGCCCTGAAAGGCCCCCCAAGACCCGAACACAAAAAAAATCAGTGCTGCGCCGGCTTTCACGGCCCGTTCAGGGAGGCGCGTCCCCAGTACTTTCCCTACACAAATGGCCAGTCCGTCTGAGAGCACCATGCCGAGTGTTGAACCAAGCCATACGGGAATGAATGCTCCACCGGCTGCGAGCGTAACGGTGCTCAGCATGGTTTTGTCTCCCAGTTCCGCCAGGAAAAAGACCACTGCGACAATCATGAAAGGGGACGCCAGCCTCTTCCTGTCATACGCACATTCCTCGTCATCCAGGCAATCGCCGCGCAGGGTCCAAAGTCCAAAAATGATAAAGGAAATACCGGCCAGAAAATGAATCCAGTGTGTTGGAAGAAGGTTCCCAGCAAGATTCCCGATGGCTGCTGAAAAAATATGCACGATCAGCGTGGCGAAAAACACCCCGGCCAAAACAACCCTGGTGCTGTATCGAGTTGCAAGGGTGAGTGCCACCAATTGCGTCTTGTCGCCTAATTCCGCAAGGAAGATCATTAAAGCCGAGAAATAGAAATCGTGGAGCATGAGAGTACTCCCTTCTTGCAGCCGAGTGCTGCTTGTGCAAATTGCCCCCAAAAAAAAGACCTTTACATCCCCAGATGAGGATGTAAAGGTCTCGCTAAGCCATATAGCAGGCTCGCAGAGCCAGGCCGTACGACCAGTATGTTGACTCTGCGCTATCTAGCTACTCCCCTTTACCGCACGCCCATATTACAACAGCTCTGGTGTTGGTGCAAGAATTACCTGTGTATTCCGTACTCATCCACTACTTCGAAGAATCTCTCAATATCCGCTTCGTTATTGTAAAAGTGCGGCGACAGCCTCAGCGCATTTCCTCTTTGGGAAACGAGCACGTTTGCATTCAGGCAGTAGCGAAAAAGCCCTTCCGCATCATCAGGCAAAAAACTCAAAATGCCGGACCTCTGCTTCCGTTCCTCGGGACTGACAATCTCGAAACTTCGCTCCCTTAGCCCGGCGGCAATCATATCGTTCAAGTACAGGAGCTTCTCGAATATCCGGTCTATTCCGATTTCCAGGAGTAATTCCAGAGAAGCTCCAAGAGCGGTTATCCCTGCGACGTTTAGGGTTCCGGTCTCAAAGCGACGGGCATCTTCTTGCAGCCGAAGATCGAGATTATAGAAGTTCTCTTCGTCCTGGACACTTCTCCATCCCACGCGCGCAGGGTGTACCAGGTTGTTCACTTCCGTCGAAACATAGAGAGCGCCGATTCCCATGGTGCTCAGCAGCCATTTGTGCCCGCCGCACGCGAGAAAGCTGATGCCGTATTCTTTTACGTCGAACGGAACGGCCCCAAGCGTCTGGATTGCGTCAACGCAAAACAGGATCCCTTGCCGTTCGCAAAAGGCGCCAATTTCCGCCAGATCGCACGTGAACCCCGTACTGAAATCGGTTGAACTGAGAGCGACGAGCTTCGTTCCCGGACGCAGGACAGCGGAGATATCGTTTACATCGAACCTCCCGTTTTTCCTCTGCAGGAAATAAACCTCCACCCCTTTGCGTTCCAGATTCAGCCAGGGATAGACGTTTGACGGAAAATCCGGGACCGGGACCAGAATCTTATCCCCGGGTTTCCAATCGATTCCGGCGGCAATGGCGCTTAAGCCATCGGACGTATTTCCCGTAAAGGCTATCTCGGCAGGAGAGGCGTTTATCAGCTGCGCAAAGAGGGACCGGGTACGGTCAACGGTTGCCATCCATTGAGGGTAGCGTGTCAGACCCTCGTGGCCGAACTGGTGGAACAAGTTTTCAACGGCCGAGATTACTCTCCTGGGAGGAGCCGATACTGCCGCATTGTTGAAGAAGGCGTAATTCTCGGTTATGGGGAATTCCTTACGGTACTCTTCGAGCTGCTCCAAGATTGACTCTCCGATTTGCTGTATTATAAAATGCCCCTTTGGACGTCCCAACAAGGCCGAAAGGGGATAGTTTCCACAACTGTGTTGAATTATAATGACTATTCGAGATTTCGATATAACTTTGAATAGTGCTGCTCAAAACATTCGAAAGGATCGACGATGGAAAGAGGAGCTTATTACAGCAGAGATCATGCTCTGGCAACGACCAGTTTCGTGCGGCGTGTTTACAACTGGATGGCCCTGGGTCTGGCACTTACGGCCATAACTTCTCTCTATACGGTTTCCAGCCCCGTAATGCTCCAGTTGATATTCGGCAATCCGATTTCACTGATAGTACTCATCGTGGCCCAACTCGGGATCGTTGTGGCGCTCAGCGCCGCGATAAACAGGATAAAGTCCTCGACGGCCGTCTTCATGTTCTTCTTCTACGCATTTCTGAACGGGCTGACGCTCTCGGCCATCTTTCTCGTCTACACAAAGTCGTCGATTGCAAATGTCTTCTTTACGACTGCGGGTATGTTCGCAGTCATGAGCATCTACGGCTACACGACAAAACGCGACCTGACTTCACTGGGCAGTTTCATGATGATGGGACTTATAGGCATCATCATCGCGTCGCTCGTTAATTTCTTCTTCGCAAGCCCGCTGATTTACTGGCTTATCACCTACGCCGGGATTCTTATTTTTGTCGGCCTGACCGCATATGATGCCCAGAAAATCAAGGAAATGGCTTACGCCGGTTTCGCCGGTGAGGAAATGGAGAGGAAAGGCGCCGTTATTGGCGCGCTCCGCATCTACCTGGATTTCATAAACCTCTTTCTCTTGCTGCTGAGAGTATTCGGAAGGAGAAACAACTAGTCCGATCGGCAAAAGTCGAATGATAATCGGGAGTCAGCAGGCAGATCATCGCCGGTAGTGGAAAGAGAGCCCTGGGAACCGCCCATTGATCGAGAGGTGCGCGTTCCCAGTCGGCCGTAAACACATCCAGAATATCCGGATATTCAGCCAGGGTCCTGGCGCACATCATCTCCGCTCATCTGTGACATCAGTGGATGGAAAAACAGAACTATGTACCGCGAAAATGCCTGCCCGTTTACAGGGTTCGCCCGATTCGACTTACGGCAACTTCCGTCTCTCCCAGCAACTCCGCTTGGGTCTGCTTGCCCGTGCAGATATCGACCAGTTCTTTTTCCAATGTGTCTGCGGCCGCATGAAAACTCATCTCTCCGGTTATTACCGCCGAGAGGTCAACATCGATGCTACCCGCGAGGTGTTTGACCGTATGGGGATTCCCGGTGACTTTTACAGTCGGGCTTATGGGATTGCCGATCGGATGGCCCCGTCCCGTCGAAAAAATAATCGCCTGCGCACCTCCGGCACAAATGGCGGTCATGTTTTCCACAGCCATGGACGAAGCGTCCATGAACACCAGGCCTTTCTTCGAAGGTCTTGCACCATAGTCGACCACCTCCACCAGAGGCCGTGAGCCTCCTTTCTTTATTGCTCCAAGGGCTTTTTCTTCGATCGTCGACAACCCTCCCTTAATATTCTCGGGAATCGGGTTGATGCCGAGAAGGTTCACATTGCAGCTCTGAGCGTATTCCACACAGCGGTCGACCGCGCTCAACAGCCTCTTTCGAGTGGTTTCATCCCGAGTCCGCGCGGCAAGGATGTGTTCCGCACCCAGGATTTCAACCGTTTCACTCATGATGACCGTACCCCCGCAGTCGATAACCCTATCGGCAACGAGTCCGGTCACGGGGTTGGAGACAAGGCCGGAGGACCCGTCGGACAGGCCGCACTCGACCCCGAGCACGAGTTCCGTCCAGGGCATGGGTTCTCGCCTGCTTTGGCTCGCTTCCCCCGTCAGCCGGCAGGCATGACGAACGGCAGCCTGTGTCGCATTGACGGGGCCGCCCGCCTCCAAAACATCTACGAAATAAGCGCAACGTCCCGCTGCAGACATGGCATCCGCAATCTTCCGAGCGATCCCCTCCTTGCCCAGGCCGATGATGACGGCCCCGAAGACATTGGGATTGACTGCCATGTTGCACAAAGTCCTGGAATATTGTTCCGCGTCTTCTCCCATCAGTCCCGTGCCGAACCCCGGACAAACGGGCAGGACACCCGGCACAGCGGAAGCGGTCCGCCTGACGGTCGGGTTCACGCTGTTGATCGTGGCGAGAATGAGCACCTGGTTTCGAATTCCGAACGTCCCGTCAGAACGTCTATATCCCGAGAGATCTGATCTCAATAGTCTATCCTCAGCCTGTGCGTGTCATGAATATGAACACGATCGCCGCTCCTGTATCGGCTCTCTAGTCCTCTTCCCGAATCCCGGGCCGCCGCAGGAAAAAAGGCGAAATCAGCAGCAGGATCGCCATGCTGAGCAGCACGGCCGAAATCGGTCGGGTGAAGAAGATGCCGAAGCTTCCATCCGATAGAATCAGGGACTGCCGGAATGCGTTTTCGAACATCTTCCCCAGAACCATGGCCATGACCAGAGGTGCCGCTTCATAATCGAACTTGCGCAATAGATACCCCACGACGCCGAAAATCAGCATAATCAGCACATCGACAATACTGTTGTTGAGGCTGTATGAACCGATCACGCAAAAGATCAGGATCAGTGGGAATAGAATGTAGTACGGCAACCTCAAGAACTTAACCCAAAGAGGGATCAAAGGAAGATTCAGGACCAGGAGCATGGCATTGCCGATGTACATGCTGGTGATGACACCCCAGAAGATATCGGGTGCATCCCTCATCAGCATGGGACCGGGCTGTACCCCGTGAATCATCAAGGCACCCAGCAGGATGGCGGTGGCGGGATTTCCCGGAATTCCCAGCGTCAGAAGGGATACAAAGGCTCCCGTCGCCCCCGAATTGTTCGCCGTTTCCGGTCCGGCGACACCTTCAATGACTCCGGTGCCGAATTGCTTCTTGGATAACCTCTTTTCCAGTGTATAGGACGCAAAGGACGCGATAACGGCGCTGGGTCCGGGAAGAATGCCAATGAAGAAACCGAGGATGGACCCGCGGGAAATCGGACCGACCGAATCTTTCCATTCCCGGAGGTTCGGGAAGTAGCTTTTGATATCGGTCTTGTAGATTTCCGCCTTTATGCTGGATTCAATGTTGATCAGGACCTCCGAGACTCCGAAGAGCCCCATGACCATGGAAACGATATCGATGCCGTCCATAATGCTCATGACATGGAAGGTAAACCTCGGCTTTCCGGAAATCGCATCCATGCCGATGGTGCTGATGAACAAACCGGTTACCGCCATCATCAATGCTTTTAACAGTGATTTGCTGCTCAAATACGTCAGCAGGGAAAGGCCTAAAACCATCAGGGAAAAGAATTCCGGAGGCCCGAACGTCAGCGCCCATCGAGCGAGCACAGGACCAATGATCATCAATCCGACCACGCCGACGGTTCCTCCGATAAAGGACCCGAATGCCGACATGCCCAGAGCTGCCCCGGCCCTCCCCTTTCGAGCCATGACGTATCCGTCCAGGCAGGTGATTACTGAAGCCGCTTCACCCGGCATGTTCAGCAGAATGGACGTCGTGGACCCGCCGTACATGGCACCGTAATAAATTCCGGCCAGCAGAATGAGCGTCGATGAGGGCGGTGCCTGAAAAGTCAGGGGTAACAGCAGCGCAATCCCGACCGGCGGTCCGACGCCAGGCAGCACTCCCACTAGAGTCCCGACCAGAACGCCGAAGAAACAATACATGAGATTCGCTGGATCAAGTGCGACGCTAAACCCGTAGAGCAGACTTTCTATCATGAAGGGGAACTCCCGTATGGTTCCGACACTAGTCGTAGGTGATTGCGCTTTGAATGCGAGCGGGCACGCCTTAAATGAAAGAGCGCATGGAGATTCGGGTGCCTGCTAGTCTCCCCAGAGCATCCCCATGGGAAGCTGGACTCGCAACCAAACTTGAAAAACCAGGTAGCAGAGCGTGGTAGTCCCCAGGGCCACCAGTGCACCGACCCACCATGCTTTTGTCTCGATTATTCTGATTAGAAGGAAAACCAGAAGTATGGTGCTCAAGATGAAACCCAGGACGTCCAGGGCAAAAACGTATGCGAAAAGTATGAAAAGAACGGGAATAATCCTCTTTGCGGGCATATCGGGTTTGAGGAATCTTAATGCCCCATTGGCATGCAGATCGACCAACAGCTTGATCCCGGAAAAAATCAGCAGCAAGGCGCCGAGGATAAAAGGGAAAAAACCCGATTCCGGGTGGCTCAGGGTTCCTATGCTCATCGTGTAAGATTGTATGCATATGAGTATTGCCAGGATGGCAAACACGATCAGGCTGATGTCCAATGTTTTAGAATGCTGATTCTTGGTCGGATCCATTTATTGATTGCCTCTTCAATGAGAGAACTCCCGTGCCCCGGTTGGAAAC
>JAEZHY010000032.1 GCA_023416335.1 Pseudomonadota bacterium
GGACCGAATGGATTTGGGGCCGCTTGGCGTCGTTCATTTCACGTGGGGGCTCTTTTCAGATTTCCTGAGCATCGTCTTTATCAACCTGGTGCTCTCCGGAGACAATGCGGTGGTAATAGCGATGGCGGTACGTTGCCTTCCCCAGGCTCAAAGAAGGAAAGGCATAACTCTTGGGGCAGGCGCCGCCGTCGTACTCCGGATCGTTCTCACTTTCTTCGTTACGATTCTTCTTCAGGTAAATTACGTCAAGCTGTTGGGCGGAATTTTGATCGTCTGGATTGCATTCAAGCTTCTGACGGATTCGAATCCGGACGGAAGCTGCGGCAAAGAAGCTGTGAACCCCTGGCAGGCCGTAAAGATCATCATGATCGCGGACGTCACCATGTCAACGGACAATGTGCTCGCACTGGGAGCTGCCGCCCATGGGAATATGTTTCTTCTGATCCTTGGGCTCTCGCTGAGTATTCCATTTGTCGTATTTGCGAGCAATATCCTGGCGGCACTTATGGATCGCTATCCGATCATCATTTATGCAGGTGCCGCCATTCTCGGGAAAGTCGGGGGAGACATGATCATGAACGATCCTGTCACGGTTTCGCTGATCGGCGCGGGAGACGTTTTGCAGTACGGAGTGCAGGCATGTTTTGCCTTCGGAGTTCTGGCTGTTGGACAGCTTTGGCTGATTAGGCACCGGAGAGAAGAGGAGGTAAAGGTCGTTTCGAGGGCAAAAAACCAAAGGGGATGAACTAATAGTAAAGGATCAATCAGGAAGGGGAACGCAAGATGCTGATCGGATTTATCGGAGTTGGAATGATGGGGGGCGGCCTGGCTCGCAACCTGATCCGGGCGGGCAAAGAGGTGATTGTATACGATCTCAATTCTGCAGCGATCGAGAAGACTCTTGCTGCCGGATCGAGCGGCAGGGCCGCCATTGATATCAACGAACTTTCGACTGCCGATGTCGTTTTTACCAGTTTGCCTCTACCCGGGCACGTCACGGGGGTCATGCTCGGTGTTGACGGTTTGCTGGGCAAAATGAAGTCGGGTTCGACCTACATCGAAGTGAGCACGATCGACCCCGGAACCGCGAGAAGTCTTTCTGATGCAGCTGAGGCGGAGGGAATCAAATTCCTCCAGTGCCCGCTGGGGAAAACCCCCGCGCATGCCGAGAGCGGCGAAGTGCCGATATTTGTGGGCGGGAAACAGGAGGTCTACGAGGAAATGAAAGACCTTCTTGAAGTTATCGGAAAACCGGTTTACCTCGGCGCGGTCGAAGCGTCGTCAGCGTTCAAACTAATCAGCAATCTCATCGGGATGACGAATCTCGTAGTTCTCTCAGAAGGCATTCGGATCGCGGAACGTGCTGGAATCGATCGGAACATACTCCTCGATCTGCTCAACGATACAGGCGCGAAGAGTTTCCAGATGGATGTCCGAGGGCCGTGGATCGCGAAGGATGACTTCAAGAACCGATTCGGCCTGGACCTGGCGCTCAAGGATGTGCGGCTTGGGTGTGAAATGGCCAAAGCATGGGGCAACGATGCGAAGACTATGAGAGTGGCACTCGATTACTTCAGGGAGGGCAGCGCGGCCGGTCACGGCACGGAGGACTGCAACGCGGTCTATAAGATCATTAAATGAGGAACGCTCAGAGCTGTTGTAGCGCGGTTATTGAATAAACAACGAAAGCTGAACTGGGAAGGAGAACCACATGAGATTGAGAACCGTCGTTTTGATTTCCATCCTGTTCCTGGGTTTCTCTCTTTTCTTAACGGCAAATGCGCAAAGTCAGGGCCAGGCCGAGCAGGTGATCGCTGCGTCTCACCAGCCCTGTTACCATGCCCTTCCGACTTATATCGCCATAAAGAAAGGCTGGGACAAAGAAGCCGGCCTCAAGGTCAACATGCAGATCTATGCGTCCGGGCCTCCGCAGAATGAAGCACTGGCTTCGGATAAATGGGAAGTCGGCGCCTATGGTTCTGTGCCCGCTATGATCGCAGCGATCCGTTATGGCGCATCCATCATAGCAATTTCAAATGACGAATCCGAGACGAACGATCTGTGGGTACGACCCGACAGCCCGATTCTGAAGGCCAAAGGCTTCAATCCGAAGTATCCCGAGCTGTTGGGAAATCCCGAGACCATCAAAGGCAAGACGATTCTTCTGACGACTGCTTCGACCGGTCATTTTGCCGCCATTGCGACTCTTCAGGCTCTCGGAATCGATGAGAAGGACGTAAAGATCGTTCATATGGAACAGTCCCAGGCTTTGGCCGCTTTCGAAGCGGGCCGCGGAGACATAGTGCAGCTTTGGGCGCCGTTCGACTACATTGGTGAGAGCAAAGGCTGGGTGAAGATGTCTTCCGGACGGCGGGTCGGGGCAATCATTCCCGGTGTCGTTGTAGCCAGCAAGAAAGCCATGGAGCAGAATCCGGAGAAAGTCGCAAAATGGCTCGGGGTGTACATGAAAGGCATAGCCGAAATGAAGGCCAATCCTGAGGAATGCCGCAAAATGCTCGGCGTATATTTCAAGGAGAACGGTCAGGATCTCACGGAAGCGGCTTTGAAGCAGGAATTCTCCCTGCGTCCGATCTACGACACAAAAGAACAGCTCGCATTGTTTGCGAAAAAGGATGGCGGTCCGAGCCAAGTAGAGAAGTGGATGGGGGCCCTTGCAGACTTCTTTGTGCAGCAGGGCCGCATCACTCCGGAAGAAAAGGACAAGTTCTTCAAGGGCGGTTTCATCAATGACAAGATTCTGAAGATGGTTGCGGAGAAAGAGAAGAAATAGAGTCTGGAGGTTCATGGTCCATAGCTCCCCCCGGAAAGCATTTGAGGGGGGTGCTCCTTAAAAGTTGGTATACCATTGCAGAGCAACGCGTACCAATGCCCCTGCCTGTAATGCATCAGCCGCCGGCAGGGGCGGTACGAAAGGAGTAAATAATGGAATCGCGGATCTCCGCTCAGACAGAGTGTGAGTGCACTCCGGTACGGGCGGCTCCAATTCCCCGGCCGCGCTTTCGAGTGGACTCGATGCTTTTGCTTTCCATAGGGAGCCTGTTGGGATTCATCCTGATATGGGAAGCAATCGTCTACTTCAATATTATCTCGCGAGCCCTTCTGGCTTCGCCGCCGGAGGTGCTTGGCACGTTCTGGTCCAAGTTTTTCAATCGGGCACCGGACGGGGCGACCCTGTGGCAGCACTTCAAAGCCAGCTTGACGATTGCGCTGACAGGATACATTTCCGCTGTCGTGGTCGGTGCTCCGCTTGGACTTCTGATGGGCTGGTACAAAAAGCTCGACCAGATAGTCCGCCCCATCTTCGAAGTGGTGCGGCCGATCCCGCCGATTGCATGGATCCCTCTTGCAATTCTGTGGCTCGGAATCGGACTGCCTGCGAAGGCTTTCATCATCTGGCTGTCCGCCTTTGTGCCAAGCGTTATCAATTCATATTTCGGCATAAAGATCACAGAGCCGGTGTTGATCAGTGTAGCAAGGACATTCGGGGCCGGGAAATGGGAAACTTTCCGCAGGGTCGGCGTACCTTCGGCTCTGCCGATGGTCTTTACCGGACTGCGCCTTTCACTGAGTTCCGCCTGGATGACCCTGGTTGCCGCCGAACTACTCGCAGCCACCGAGGGCCTGGGATACATGATCCAGATGGGACGTACCCTTGCCCGTCCGGACATCATCATTGTCGGAATGCTGACGATCGGATTTACGGGCGCCGTCATGGCGCTGATTCTGGAAAAAGTTGAAAGCAAGCTTGCTCCGTGGAGGAAGGCATAATGGAAAACTCCGAATCTTCCACTGGTTCGTGGATTATCCGGTTGTTACCGTTCCTGTCCATTGCGGCTATCGCAGTGGTGTGGCAGGGAATCGCCGCGACCGGGTACTTTGGCAAAGCCCTGCCTTCCCCGTCTGCAGTTGCAGTGCAATTGGTGAAGATGCTCAGTGTCCCGGTGGGGCAGAACACGCTTTTCGGTCACATCTGGGCGAGCATGCTCAGGGTGCTTAGCGCATTTTTTATCGCGGTCGTGATCGGGATTCCACTGGGGCTCATGATGGGATGGAACAAGAGGATCGACGCCATTGTCAAGCCGATCTTCGAAATATTCCGTCCGATACCGCCGATAGCATGGATCCCCCTTGCGATCCTGTGGTTCGGGATAGAAGAGACGCCGAAAATATTCATCTGTTTTATAGGTGCTTTTGTTCCGGCCGTAATGAACGCTTACACGGGCATACGTTTTACTGAGCCGATTCTGCTCGATGCCGTCCGGATGCTTGGAGCTTCGAGGCGACAGCTGTTCATGGAGGTTGCGTTGCCTTCATCGCTTCCGGCGATATTCGCGGGCCTTCAGAATGGATTGAGCTTGAGTTGGATGTGCGTTCTGGCGGCGGAACTCGTCGGTGCCCATGAGGGTGTGGGATACCTCATCCTGATCGGCATGGACATGAACAATCCGGCAATCATTATTTCGGGAATGCTCACCATTGGAGCGGTCGGTGCCGTGATCGCCGTGGGGTTGAGATTTGCCGAAAAGAAGATGTGTCCGTGGAAGCGGGAGATCTCGCAATGAAAGACAAAATAGTCTGCCGGAACGTTTATAAATCTTATACAAGTTCGGACGGCATTCCGATGGAAGTGCTCCAGGATGTGAGCCTGAACGTGGCGGAAAACGAGTTCCTGGTTATCCTGGGTCCGGGGCAGTGTGGGAAGACCGTGTTTTTCAATACGATATCGGGTTTGGAGCAGCCGAGTTCGGGAAGTGTCCTGATGGACGGCGACCCTGTAACGGGACCGAGCCAGAAGCGAGGGATCGTTTTTCAGCGACTCGCTCTTCTTCCATGGCAAACCGTTCTGGGCAATGTTGCCATGGGACCGAAGCTCAGAGGAGTGCCAAAAAACGAGCGCAACGAGAAAGCCAGGCATTTCATTAAACTCGTCGGGCTCGAAGGATTCGAGGATTCCTTTCCGCACCAGTTGTCGGGGGGAATGAAACAGCGGGTTGGGATTGCTCGAGCTTATTGCAACGATCCGGAAGTGCTTCTGATGGATGAACCCTTCGGGCATCTGGATGCCCAGACGCGATACCAGATGGAAGATGAGGTGCTTCGCATCTGGGAGACTGAGAAACGGACGGTTGTTTTCGTCACGAACAATATAGAAGAGGCCGTATATCTGGGGGATCGGATCGTGCTTTTCAGCCGTTGCCCTGCGAAGGTCAAGGCGGACTACAAAATCGACCTGCCGAGGCCGCGCAAATATACGGACTCAAAGTTCCTGGAACTGCGTAGAACGATCGCCAATAACAGCGACGTGGCAATCTGACAGGATGGAGACGGGCTATGGCCGCGGAAAGCCGTAAGAAAAAAGTCGAGGTGGTCAGTCTGACCAAGAACTTTGGCGATCTGAAGGTTCTGAACGACATCTCCTTCGACGTTTACGATGGAGAATTTCTTTGCATAGTCGGGCCGACGGGGTGTGGAAAGACCACCTTCCTCAACGTGCTCTCAAAGCTGCTGCCTTCGACATCCGGTGAAATTTACATCGATGGGGAGCCTGCAGATCCGAAGAAACACAATCTCTCGTTTGTCTTCCAGGAACCCTCCAGCATGCAGTGGAAGACGGTGGAGCAGAATGTCAGGTTCGGGATGGAGGTAAAAAGGTGGTCGGAACAGCGCATCAGGGAACGTGTCGATAAAATGCTGAGCCTGGTGGGACTGAAAGATTTCAGGGGCTACTATCCCCGCAAACTGTCGGCCAGCATGGATCAGCGGGTTGTGATCGCGAGAGCTTTCGCCATCGATCCGGATCTGTTGCTCATGGACGAACCCTATTGCCAGTTGGATGTCAAGCTGCGCTACTACCTCGAGGACGAGATAATAAGAATCTGGCGGGAGCTGAAGCGGACGGTCATCTTCGTTACGCATAATATCGAGGAAGCCGTTTACGTGGCGGAGAGGATCCTGGTGCTTACGCCGAAGCCTACGACGATCAAGGCGGAAATCAAGGTTGACCTGCCCCACCCGAGGGATTATGCAGACCCGAGGTTTGTCGAGATTAGAAACCAGGTCACCGACATGATAAAGTGGTGGTGATCTGACGCGAGTAAGGAGTTGAAACAATGCCGTTTGGATACAATGGGAAAATACTTCACGTGGACCTTACGGAATCCAGGTGGGAGGTCGAGGAACCGGACGAAACCTGGTATCGGACCTACATGGGAGGATCCGGCTTTGCAGGTTATTATCTTCTGAAGCTCCTGAAGCCCGGAATCGATCCGCTGGGACCGGAAAATGTGCTGGTGCTGGCGTCCAGTGTCGTCACCGGTGTGCCCATCTCCGGGTTCAACAGGTTCACCGCTGCTGCCAAGTCCCCGCTTACCGGCGCTTATGGAGAATCGGAAGCAGGCGGCTATTTCGGGGCGGAGATGAAAATGGCGGGATTCGACGCGATCATTGTCGGCGGCAAGGCGGAGAAACCGGTATATCTCTATATTCACGACGGCGAAGTTGAATTGCGGGATGCCGGGGCGCTTTGGGGTTTGAACAACTGGGAGACTCTGCTCGCAGTTCAGAAGGAACTCGGTGATAAGCGCGTGAGGGTCGCCTCGATTGGACAGGCCGGAGAGAATCTGGTTCGTTTTGCCAACATCTCCAACGACATCGAGCACTTCAACGGGCGTACCGGCATGGGGGCGGTCATGGGGTCGAAAAACCTCAAGGCCGTTGCTGCGCGTGGAACTGGAAAAATGCAGACAGCCGAGCCCGAAAAGGTGGCCGAAATCGCAAGGTGGCACAATGCCCGCATCAAGGTGCATCCTCCCAATGTGGGGCTGACGGCTGCGGGAACTGCAGGACTGGTGAAGGGAATCAACGCCGGGGGATTCCTCCCGACGCGCAACTGGCGTGAAGGCACATTCGAGGGAGCGGACAAGATCAATTGGGATAGCTACAAACAGTTGATCTTTCACTCAGCCGGGACATGCTATGCATGTTCGGTAAAATGCAAGCGGCGCGTCTATTCCAACGACTCGAAGTATCCGCTGGATCCCAAATGGGGAGGCCCCGAATATGAAACCCTTGCCTCACTGGGATCGCAGATAGGGAATGACAATATCAAGGCGCTTGCCCGCGGAAATCAGCTGTGCAACCTCTACGGCATGGATACGATCTCTGTCGGCAATACGGTTGCTTTCGTCATGGAGTGCTGTGAAGAGGGCATTCTGACGGAGGCGGACATGGGTGGGTGGGCGGTAAAGTTTGGAGATGCCGACGGCATGCTGTGGCTGATAGAAGAGATCGCCAATCGGCGCGGCATTGGCGAGGTCCTGGCTGAAGGCATCAAAATGGCGGCGGAGAAGATTGGACGCGGAGCCGATCGCTTCGCTTTCACCATCAAGAACAACGATCTCCCGCTGCATGACGGCAGAGGAAAGCTTGGAATGGCCATAGGATTCGCCGTTTCCTCAACGGGCGCCGATCACGTGGAATGTCCCCATGATGTCGCCTTCGTGGGCGAGGGATATGTGAAACTGGCTCCTCTCGGCCTGAGGAAAGGGGTCGATCCTCTTGCCCTGGATGCCGAGAAAGTGAGGTTCTTTTCGCTCGGACAACGTGCATGGGGGATAAATAATCTTCTGAGCCTGTGTAATTTCTGTTCCGTTCCGATACACGCAATGTCTTTCGAGAAGCTGGTGGAAGCAGTGTCCGCGATAACGGGATGGGATGTGAGCCTGTTTGAGATAATGAAAGCCAGCGAACGATCGCTGGTATTGTCACGGATTTTCAATATCCGTGAAGGTTTCGGCCCTTCCGACGACAGGGTTATCCGCCGATGGCACGAACGGATGCCGGGAGGAGCTCTGGAGGGGCGGAAGATTGACGAAGGCGAATTTCGCAAGGCGGTTGATCTCTATTACGAAATGTCGGGGTGGGACAGGAACGGGGTGCCCACTTCCGGAAAGCTTGTCGATCTCGAACTCGACTGGATCGCGGACGACGTTAGTGTATTGAGAAGGAAATATGAAAGTACGGGTAATCTTGCAGGCCACGCTTAGGGAGAACCGGTTCTCGGACGAGCTGCTGGAGGTAGGAGAAGGGGCCGATGTCCGTGAGCTTGTCCGAATTCTGGACATCCCGACCGAAGATGTGGGGGTCGTCGTTGTGAACGGCAAAGCCGCCACCTATAAGCAGGCATTGAAAGAGGGCGACAGAGTGAGCCTGATTCCCTCCATGGCGGGAGGATAATATTTCGAAAAGCCTGGAGCAGCAGAGCCGCAACCAAAATATACGAAAGGCAAAAGCTTACAACCACGAAATACACGAAAATCACGAAAGAAAACAATATGATAAGGTCGTAGGATAGGTGGAGCGGAGAGACTGTGTCGTGTTGTGGATGAAAACCAGCCCAATCCCGGTCTGTTACGACACGGTCTCGGAGCGTAACCCATCGTTTATTGATGAGCCGGAGATACGAAATTCACGAAAGTGCCGTTCGGTTCTCCTCGGCTTAAAGTGCGCCTAAGAGGTCGATGTCAAACGCTCTACAGAACTGCAGGCATGGAAATCCAACTCAAAAGAACAAGAAAATGCCTGATAGTAGTACATGGTCTCTTCAATGCCAGTGCTGGTTGAGTGCAAATGAGCTTTGCGAAACAATGGACTTCGGGACCACTGAGGGGGCGCCATGCAGGATGCTTTTAGTCTGAAGGGCAAAAAAGCGATCATCACGGGAGGGAACAGGGGCATAGGAAAGGCAATCGCCAGTGCTTTTGCCGTGGCCGGCTGCGATATGCTGCTTGCAGCCCGGGACGAGGCGAAACTGGTGGAGGCGGCCGCCGAGGTGCGCAAGCTGGCGGACGTAACCGTTCAGACAGCGGTCGTGAGTCTGCGTAGCGAAGAGCAGATAAATGCGCTTGCAAAAACAGCTTTGGATTCGTTCGGGCGCGTCGACATCCTCGTAAACAATGCGGGTATCAATATACGGAAAATGCCCGATGAGCTTTCGATCGAAGAATGGGAC
>JAEZHY010000048.1 GCA_023416335.1 Pseudomonadota bacterium
GCCCTGATGTACACGGCCAGAGGCGGTTATCCTCAACTCGCAGAACTCCTTCTCTCCAGGGGCGCAAAGCTCGAAATCAAGGACCAGTTCGGCAGAACAGCCCTGACCGTTGCCACCATTTACGGAAACTATGACATGGTTCGGCTGCTGGTCGCAGCGGGAGCTAACGTACACGTGAAGGACATTCACGATATGAAGCCCATCGTCTATGCGTCCGCCCTGGACAGGGGAGACATATACAAGGTACTCCAGGCAGCGATGGCGAGGAAGCCCGCAAACGGGAATAATGTATCTTTCAGGCGGGCTCCGCAGCAGGGGCTCTAAAGAGAATACTTATGGAGAGTCGCATTCAGGAAAGAAGGCGCAAAGAGCGTTTTATTGTAAATTGGCCCGGTACGCTCATCTGCCTTTT
Organism: Pseudomonadota bacterium; assembly: GCA_023416335.1. The sequence goes on from JAEZHY010000048.1 coordinate 413, forward strand.
TCCCAATTATGAAGAAGAAGTTCGGGTCAAGGTGTCGGAAATCTCGGCAACCGGCGCTCGGCTCGAACTTGAGAACCTCAAGGTCGGACCCTATCATATCGTTGTTGGAAGCGATTCGAGCAGATTCACTCTGAAACTGAACCTGCCCGACGGGACCGTCTCCACACCGATCAGGATAGTCTGGTACAGCATGGATGAAGGGAAACGGCACTTCAATATTGGGGTGCTGTTCCCCCAGTTGACCGGAACCGGCCTTAACGCAATCGAAAAAGTTTTGAACGAACGTGAGTAATCGCCGAGGTTAGACGTTTCACTTTGGCCACAATGCACTTCGAAGCCGTTTTGTTCGACCTTGATGGGACGCTCCTGGATACGATCCAGGATCTGGCGGATTCCATGAACGAGACTCTCGGGCATTTCGGTTTTCCCCTCCACAAAATGGAGCAGTACAAGTACTTCATCGGCAACGGAATGGAGAACTTGGTCAGGCGATCCCTCCCGGAAACGGCTGCACAAAATCCCGTCATTTATTCCGACTGCCTGAGCACGATGCGCCGGATTTACGGCGCGAAAGCGGACAAAAGCACCCGCCCCTATCCGGGTATCCCAGAACTGCTGGACCAACTGTCCGACCGCAGGATCAAGATGAGTATTCTCTCCAACAAGCCGGACGACCTTACCCAAAAAGTGGTCGTAAAATTTCTGGCAAAGTGGCGTTTCGAGGCAGTAATGGGCGAACGTCCGCCGACCCCGAGAAAACCGGACCCGACTTCCGCCATTGGAATCGCTCATCAACTCGCAATCCATCCGGAAAAGTTCATCTACCTCGGAGACACCTCAACGGATATGGAAACCGCAACCGGGGCGGGAATGTACGCAGTCGGAGCGCTCTGGGGATTTCGGGACGCAGAGGAACTGGTTGCGAGCGGTGCCAGGAAACTCATCGAGAGCCCTTCCGAACTTCTCTCTCTATTAGGGTGACGTCAGGCAATTTTGCCGGAGAATTCCCAAATATGGCGACTTTACTTGAATTCTCACTTCGAATGGATAATTATCCACTAGAATAGACATATCTCGAGCCTGGTATGAATTCGGCCGGCATTCAGCCGGCTCAACATGGAGAGATCTTTCATGTACATGGAATACACTGCAATCGTGAAGCAGGATGGGGACTGGTGGGTAGGCTGGATAGAGGAAGTCCCCGGAGTAAATTGTCAGGAACGCTCTCTTGAAGAACTCAAGGAAAGCTTGAGGGAAACCTTGATTGAAGCCCTAGCTTTCAATCGTGGGGAAGCTTTATCCGCAGCCGGAGTTGATTTCCAGGAAATAAAGATCGCAATATGAAAAGGAGCGAACTTCTCAAGCACCTAAAGTCAAACAACTGTCAACTTCTCAGAGAGGGAGGACGCCACTCTTGGTGGTGGAACCCCGAAACGAACAGGAGGTCGGCCGTTCCAAGGCACTCTGAAATCAGCGATATCCTCGCCAAAAAAATCTGCAAAGATCTCGGCATTCAAATTATCAAGAATTGAATAACATGTTCCCCCTCCGCTCAGGACACTCGTGTTGTCCGAGCTATGCGGTCTCCAAATCTCCCATTCATATTGCTGAACGCCTCTGGCGACTTATTTTAAAGTATCCCGAAAAGACACGTGCAATTCGGGACTTTCGTTTTTCTGATTCGAACTCTATTTGGGACATCAAAAGATGTTGATGCAGCTGAGTGATTATTCTCCCGTCGTCGTCGCGGGCTGTCGAACACCCTTTCTGCGAGCGGGAACCGATTTCAGGGATTTGTTCTCTTACGACCTTGCGAGGATAGCCCTCAAGGGCGTTATCGATAAAGCCAATTTGCCTGTTCGGGAAATCGAACACATACTTTTCGGCTGTGTGCTGAACGAACCCCGCACGAGCAATGTTGCACGGGAAGCGCTCATCGGGGCAAACCTTCCGCTTGGAATTCCGGCGCATACGGTAACGATGGCCTGCATATCGGGAGGCCAGGCGATTTCACAGGGCGCGGGGCTGATTGCATGCGGCCAGGCGGACACGGTCATTGCGGGCGGCACCGAGAGTCTGAGTAATATCCCTATCCTGATCAGGCGCCCCCTCAGGCGCAAACTGATGGACATGCGCAGGCTCAAGACGCCGCTCGACTGGATCAAATGGGCAGCCGGACTGCGCCCCCGTTACTTTCTTCCCGAGATCCCCGAGGTAGCGGAGTTTTCCAATAGCTTAACCATGGGACAGTATTCGGACAGGATGTCCGCTCACTGGGGCGTCGGCAGGGAAGAGCAGGACCGGTACGCATTGAGATCACATACCCTTGCTGCGAAAGCGACCGAAGAAGATCTTTTTTCGGATGAAATCGTACCCGTTCAGATTCCGCCGAGATTTAAGACCGTGAAGGTTGACAACGGGATCAGGGGTGACAGTACACTGGAGAGGCTGGCGAAACTCCCTCCGGCTTTTCATTTCCCGTTCGGTACGGCGACGGCGGGGAACTCTTCCTTCCTGAGCGACGGAGGTGCCGCAGTCCTGCTCATGTCTTACAAGAAGGCACGCGAGCTGGAATATAGACCTCTTGCCCGCATTCTCGGGTTCACGTTCCACGGGTCCGATCCTTACGACGAACTGCTGCTCGGTCCCGCTTACGCGATTCCAAAACTGCTGAACAAAACAGGAGTAGCTCTCTCTTCAATAGACGTATTCGAATTCCACGAAGCCTTTGCAGGGCAGGTTCTATCAACCATTCGCGCTCTGGACAGCGAAGCATTCGCGCGCGACAAACTCGGAATGCAATCGAAGGTCGGCGAAGTCAATATGGAGAGGCTGAATACGCGAGGGGGATCGCTTTCCATCGGTCATCCCTTCGGTGCGACGGGCATCCGACTCCTGATCAGCTGCTGCAACCGGCTGAGAGATGAAAACGGGAACCTCGGCATGGTAGCCAGTTGTGCGGCGGGGGGACTGGGCCATGCAATGCTGATCGAGCGTCTGAGCTAAGAGGAATTCAAATGGAGTATTTCAACCTGGAACGGCACGAAGACGGAATCCTTTTCGCGTTTTTGAACAATCCTCGCGACAGGATGAATACACTTTCCGAACCCGTTATTTCCGAACTTGAGGAAATACTGGACGGAATAGAAACGGACCATTTCGCCAAAGCATTCGTCCTGATCAGTTCCAAGACGGACAACTTCATTGTTGGAGCGGATATCCGGATCTTTGACGAGATGACCGATCCAGTTCAGGCGGCAGTTGTCATTAACCGCATTCATGCCGTTTACAATCGCATCTCAAACCTCCAGTTTCCGGCTATAGCGGCAATAAACGGTCCCTGCCTGGGCGGCGGACTGGAACTGGCGTTGGCATGTCATTTCAGGATTGCAACGGATTCGGCCAAGACAGTCCTGGGACTTCCCGAGATCAAGCTCGGCCTGATTCCGGCCGCAGGCGGAACGCAGCGACTGACGCGTCGGGCGGGAGTCCGCAAGGCGCTCCCGCTCATGCTGGCCGGAAAAACTCTCAATCCTTTCCAGGCAAGGTCCCTGGGGTTGGTGGACCTAATCGTTTTCCCGGGAGATCTGACGGGCACGGTCAAGAGGAGCGTTCCGTTTCTGAGAAAGAAATTCCCCCGAAAAATTTCCTATCCGCCATTCTTTTCTGTGGATTGGATCTTTCGCAACATCTCTCCTCTGAGGCGGTACTACTTCAGCGCGGTGCGGTCGCAGGTCGCAAAACAAACGGGCGAACACTACCCTGCCCCTTTCCGACTCATTGACTGTGTGGAAGCCGGAATCGCCGGGACCATCTCCGACGGTTTCAAGACGGAAGCCGAAGCGATCGGGCCTCTTGTGCTGTCCCCTCAATCCCGCTCTCTCCGACGTCTTTTCTTCCTTCAGACAGGCCTCAAGAAAAAGCAGTACGGCAAGGAAGAAAGAACGGTACAGGAAATAGGAGTTCTCGGAAGCGGCCTGATGGGAACCGGGATTGCAACCGTTTCTGTTCAAAACGGGTTCCGGGTTGTATTGAAAGACGTTGCGGAACATAACCTCTCAAATAGCCTGCGCAGCATCTGGGACCACCTGGACCGGAGAGTCCGCCGGCAGCGGCGAAACCCTGTGCAAAGGGACCGCCTCTACAGCCTTGTAATACCCACGATGAAGTACGAACAGTTGAGCCGTACAAATATCGTGATCGAGGCGGTGTTTGAAGATCTTGCCCTCAAGCAGGAAATACTTCGTGACGTCGAGAGTCACACGTCTTCGGAGTGCATTTTTGCCTCGAATACATCCGCAATTCCCATCCGGCGGATCGCCGAAGCGTCCGCCCGCCCGGAAAACGTTATCGGAATGCATTACTTCTCGCCCGTTCCCAAGATGCCGCTGCTGGAGATCGCAGTTGCCGAGAAATCGGCCGACTGGGTCCTGGCGACGGCTGTTTCGGTCGGGCGAAGGCAAGGCAAGTCCGTGATCGTTGTTAAGGATGGACCGGGCTTTTACACCACACGCATCTTGATGCCTTTTGTCCTGGAAGGGATCAGACTCCTCGAAGAAGGTGTTTCTGTGCGGGATGTAGACCGGGCAATGACCGGCTTCGGTTTCCCCGTTGGACCTCTTAAGCTGTTGGATGAGGTTGGAATCGACGTTGCGGTTCACATCGTCAATGAAATGGCGGATTTCTTTTCCATTCGAGGCCTCAATCCGCCTGCTGCCCTGGATGAAGTACTGAAACTGGGATTTGCGGGGAGGAAAAAAGGTGCCGGCTTTTATCTGTACGAGCAGAAGTTCACTGATAAACTGCCGATTATGCGCGCCCATGAGAGGCCTGAGAACCCCAGGATCTATCGCCTCTTTGGTGGAGACGGCAAAAAACCCGTTGATACCTCCGAAATTCAGAAACGGCTCACATTCCTTATGCTCAACGAGGCAGCTTTGTGCCTCCAGGAAAATATTATCGCCGGGCCCGAGGATGGGGATTTAGGGGCCGTGCTCGGACTCGGGTTCCCGCCCTTTTTGGGGGGACCGTTCTATTACCTTGATTCAACCGGTATAGGCTGGACCGTTTCCGAGATGGAAAAACTTGCCTCCGCCCTGGGGCCGAGGTTCCAGCCCGCTCCGATATTGCTCCAGATGGCCGATCGACAGGAGAAGTTCTACAGAAACGCATGAAGCGACTGAATCCTCCTTTTGATGAACAATCAGTCTTCTACCGTGCTTACCAAGAATTCCTGCTCCACCTTCTTGCCCTGTCTTTTGAGGTGGGAACTGTAGCGCTTGAACATCCAGAGTTCCGGGATGATTTCCGACACGATTTCCCCGTCGTCAATGACCCTGACGACGGAACTCTCCGAAACTACAACCGCTACTGAATTGGTCTGTTTTGTGATGGAAGCGGCAGCCATATGCCTGCTGCCGAGGCCCAGAGGCAGGTTTATTCCTTCTGAAAAAGCATCCAGATACCTGCAGGCGGACATGACAACTCCTTCGTCCGATACTACGAAAGCGCCGTCGAGCTGTGCCAGTTCCTTGACGGTTTCTCTCATGTCCGCATCGGAAATATGCTTCACCTCATCCGGATGCCCGTAGAGAGGGTCCAGGATCAGGTTTCGCGAATGCTTTATTACCTCTTCGGAATCCGCCACCACGAACATGGTACCGATTCTCCTGCCTTCCCGCCCTTCCCGGGCAATTTCGACCGCGAGAATAATAACCTCTTTGAGGGTATCGGGATTTATTCCTCTTTTCTCCGAACAGATCTCGCAAAACAGATCCTCCGGCATCTTCATGAAGTATCGCTCCATATATGATCATCTCCACATGACTGATTTCAGTGAAAAAAGTATTCCGATTGCGGGTATTTGCATAGAACTTCGCTTCCATCTCCGCAGCCATGGCAGATTTGGAAATACCCTCAAATCAATCGGGCATTTATAACGATAACGGCTTATATTTATAGACTTGGGATTTGGCCTCCCCCGTCCGACAAACGCAAAACAGGCCGTAATTAAAAACATAATCATCGGGAGCACCATTGGATATCTCTATCCGGGATGTGAAATCGAGACCAGTCCTGGTAATCGGGGCAACCGGCTATGTAGGCGGACGCCTCGTTCCGCCTTTGCTGCAGTCAGGATACACGGTCAGGGTCATGGGCAGGTCCGTTGCGAAAATCAAGTCGAGACCCTGGGCTTCACACCCACATCTTGAAATCGTGCAGGGCGACGTCCTCGATCCTTCGAGTCTGGGCCGCGCTGTTGAAGGATGTGGTGCAGCCTACTATCTGGTCAACTTCATGCACGACCCTGCATACGATTTCGAAAAGGCCGAGCGGGAGGGGGCCTTTAATATGGTGGAGGCCGCATCGGACTCCTCCCTCTCGAGAATCATCTATTTCGGATGGCTTGAATCGAATTGCGGCCCGGAACTCGGCAAACACCCGCGTGCCCGGTGCGATGTCGCGGAAATACTGGGTTCCGGCCCGGTCCCTCTCACACTTTTGCGTGCGGCAACAATTCTGGGGTCCGGCAGCGCATCCTTCGAAATCATGCGCTATATTGCCGATCGCCAGCCTGTATTCCTTTCCGCTCCGTGGATGCAGGTGCCGATTCAACCCATTTCGATTCGAAATGCCCTCGGATATCTTCTGGGATGCCTCGAAAAAGATGAAACAGTCGGTGAGACGTTCGACATCGGAGGGCCGGAAGTCCTCACGTATGAACGGCTTCTCGAGATCTATGCTCAGGTCGCAGGCCTCAGAAAACGAATCGTCTTTCATGTTTCTTCCATCTCACCGCAACTCAGTGCGATGTGGATACACCTGGTCACGCCTATTCCAGTCCAGGTCGCACGACCAATTGTCGAAGAACTGTCACGGGGTGCCGTCGTCAGGGAAAACCGCATTCGCTCGATCGTCCCGCAAGTACTCCTGGACAGCAGGGAGACGATCCGTCTTGCATTGGAAAGGGTCGAACAGCAACGAATCGATGCATGCTGGAGCGACGCGGGAGCACTTCGCCCTCCGGAATGGGTACATGTGGGCGACGAACATTATTCGGGCGGCACGATAATGGAGTGCGGATACAGAATAACGCTCGAGGCTCCGCCGGAGGAGATATGGGAACGCATCGTGCGCATCGGAGGTGAAACCGGCTGGTATTATGGTGAGTCGCTATGGGCAATGCGCGGCTGGCTCGACAAGATCTTTGGAGGAACCAGCCTGCACAGAGGACGGCGACACCCTTCCGAACTGTACGTCGGAGATGCGCTCGATTTCTGGCGCGTTCTCCAGTTGGCACCTCCGTTCAGGCTGCTTCTTCTTTCCGAGATGAAGCTTCCAGGTGAGGCCATCCTTGAATTCCGAATCATTCCTCATGGAGACGGTCGGACTGAGCTTCAGCAGCTTTCGCGCTTCCTCCCTAAGGGATTTCTGGGACTGCTTTACTGGTACATTCTCTATCCCGCTCACCAGATACTCTTTCGCGGCATGCTGAAGACAATCGCACACTCCGTCGGCAAACCGGTACTCTCCGGTCCGGTCAGGTTCACTCCCAAACTGGGCGGATCGTGCAGCATCGGGCCGGGCCCCGCATCGGACTGTAATTAATTTTTCGCCCGCCTCTTAGAAAATGACCGTCCGCAATTTTGCCTTTCAACTTTGAATCCTGCTTGCGAGACTCCACCCGTTGTGGCAGAAATGACCTCCGACCGGCAGGATTTGCCGGTATCGCATGTGGCGGTATCCAAAACCATTAGCAGTATGGTATCCGGCAGATTAGTTCAAATGTGAAAGAAAGGCCTTTTTCGAGAATGAAATTCATCGCAACTCTTTTTTCTCCGTTCGTTTTGCTCGTCGTCCTGCTCTTTCAACCGCCGGCGCTTGCCGGCCCTCAAACACCGGACCTCTCCTGGACCAGCCGGGTCATTGCCGAAGCGGAACTTCTGGATCTGGAAAGATCAGACCCGAACCTGGATATAAATACCTGCCGGGAAATCCTCTCGCGGCTCAATACCAAAGAATCTTTTTATATACGGGATGACATTCGCAACGGCCGTAAACTCAAGGTTCCCAACGATTTCAAGGCATACAGGGAATGGACGCCCCTGCCCGTTCGGCTCCCGGCTGCCCTGCAGTCCCCAAAATTCATTCTGATCGTCAAGGATATACCTTTCCTGGGCTGGTACGAATCCGGAGTTCTCGTCAGTGACAGCCAGGCATGCATCGGGAACGCCGGCCAGGACACCAAAGCAGGTTTCTACAAGGTCCTGGAAAAAGATGCCGAGCACGAATCGCGATCGTATCCCAACGAATACGGCAGGCCGGCTTGGATGCCCTTTTCCCTGAGGCTGTATGAAACAGTCTGGATACATGCGGGGAACGTTTTCGGAGCCCGTTGCTCGCACGGGTGCGTGATTCTTCCGGTTGAAAAGGCGGAGATACTCTTCCGCTGGGCTGACGCGGGTACCCGCGTACTCGTTCTCGAGTCGTTGGGCGATCTGGAAAAGGAAATCAGGAAAAACGCCGCTGCCGGGGCACCGACCCGTTCATAAAAAGTGAGCAGTGAGCTGTCGGCAGTGAACAGAAACTACATCCTGCATTGGCTCCCGGGCTCCAGCCGGGGAGTCGATGCGGATTAACTCCAGTTTCTGCTTCAACCGGGGTGATCAGGAAAACACTGTCATGGACGCCGGGTTGCGCTTCTCCCGCTCTCATCCCATCTTCTCTATAAATTCTCTCCCTACTCCCGAGATCTAGACAGCTTCATATAAGTGCGATCGCACACCGGATGATTACTTTACCTCTGTTTTTGTAACCCTCACAAATAATGACCCATCGGAATAGGAGGTTCTATGGAACTCGGGCTGAAAGGCAGGGTGGCCCTCGTTACCGGCGCAAGCCGGGGGATCGGCAGGGGAATAGCGCTGGGGCTTGCTTCAGAAGGAGTAAACATCGCAATTTGTGCGCGGGGCGAAGAAGATCTGCACAGGACCGAGGAAGAACTCCATATCAGAGGCGTCGAGACGCTATCCATACCAATCGACATAACGAAACACGACAGCGCAGCCAAGCTGGTTTCGGCTGTAGTCGCCCGCTTCGGCAGGCTGGACATTCTCATCAATAATGCCGGCGGCAATAAGCGGGGCTATGTAACCTCCACCAGGGATAGCGACTGGGCTCACTTGGTGGAACTGAATCTCCTTTCCCATGTCCGCGTCAGCCGCGCGGCGATTCCCCATATGCGTGTTCAGGGTTGCGGCGTCATTCTGTTCATAGCCTCGATATACGGCCGTGAATCGGGCGGGCCCGGTTTGTCCATCTACAACACAACAAAGTCGGGGCTCATAAGCCTCGCAAAGGTCATGGCCGCAGAACTGGCACCCCACAATATACGCGTCAACAGCATCGCTCCGGGATCTATTCTTTTTCCCGGCGGAGGATGGGAAAGAAGGCTCAAAGAAAATCCGAAAGCCATTGCCGAGTTTGTCAGGCACGACATGCCCCTGGGCAGGTTTGGAACTATCGAAGAGGTGGCAAATGTTGCCGTGTTCCTGGCCTCGGACCGGGCGAGCCTGGTAACCGGAGCATGCATAAACGTCGACGGCGGCCAGTCGCACTCTCTCATTTAGCCCCCAACATGTTGAGCACGTCTTTTGCATATCTTATGAACGGACAACCCTCGGAGGACGTGCTCATGGCAGTGAAGATCAATAATTTTGGAAAACCGATCCGAAACGAAAAGGCTAAACCCGCGGCAACAGCAGGAGTTGCCGGAAAAGAAGGGCATTCGTCCGGCATTTTCCAATCTCTGCTTAACGGCTTGAAAGGAAAGGGAAACACCCCTGCGACGACTTCCCTGCAGAACAGGCCGGCATCCTCGCGGATTATCAGCCACGACCGGACAAGAGTCGCAAGCCCTCCCAGATCGGGCATGTCGGCAAAAGCACAGAACGTCAATAATCTGGCGGCATCTACCCTCATTGCCATGGCCGCAATGTCGTCGGGAACCAACCGGATGCAGGGCCTTTATTCCAGGTCGCCCGGAATCGGCGTCCCTCCCGGGGCTGCAATGGCGCTTCCGTCAGTTTCTCAACCCTCGGCAGGCACGGCCGGCGCACCGGGACAGGCGGCAGGAATCGGCACCCTTTCCGCTCAGTTCGAGTCGGGAGAAAAAGGCCCGGAAGTAATCGGCTTTGACGATAAAGGCGGAACATCCTACGGGACCTATCAGATTTCCTCCCAAGCGGGAACAATGCGGCGGTTTGTGGAATATCTTTCCGAAAAGGCCCCCGACCTAGCCGCAAAACTTCAGGCGGCCGGTCCTGCAAATACGGGCGGTCGTTCCGGGAAGATGCCGGATGCATGGAAAAAGGTCGCCGGCTCGGATCCCGTCAGATTCGCCAACCTTCAATATGATTTTATTGAAAAGACACACTACCTTCCAGCCGTCCAGGAAGTCTCCGAGCGAACGGGACTCGACGTATCCCAGGGCCCGAGAGCGCTCCAGGAAGTACTGTGGAGTACAGCGGTGCAGCACGGTCCGAGGGGAGCGGCAAAGATCTTTAGCCGAGCCGTTGAGCGGGCCCAGACCGGCAACGGAGGAATACAGCTGGCCAAACTGATCGGTTCCGTTTACGAAATGCGAGCGGGCCAGTTCGGGTCCTCAACGGCGGAAGTGAGATCCGCCCTGAGAAACCGGTTCAGGGAAGAGGGCAGAATTGCTCTTGCAATGCTTTCCAATCCTTTTATGAAATCAGACGGTTTGCGCGCTTAATTCAACCATCCCGGTCGGACGCGTCCTGGAGGGAGAAAATCCCCCAGTTTTCTCCACATCCGCTGTATTGTGTTTTCTTTCGTAGGTCGATTTGCCTCTTCTTTCAAATTCGATGAATTCCCATCCACGCAGCCATAGTGGAAATAATTTCGCATCCGGCCTGAAAAAAATTCCTCCCTCGATGATTCCTGGAAGTCCCAATAGCTGCAAGCAGACTATAAGTAATTGATTTGACAATTACTTTTTTGAATAAGCACATTGGTATCATGTTTGCTCTCTATTCCGGCGCGTTCAAAAAACTCAAAACGACGAAGGAACCTATGGGAACCTCACACTCCGGAACGGTTAACGCATCGCAGCTTCTGGCTTCTTTCATGGGAAGCGAACACGAGAAGATAGGACGAGGAATAGCAGCCAAATCCGATTTCGCTGCTGAACTGGAAAGACTGTACCCCAGCAAGGATAAAGAGGGCCCGGGCACCGATAAAGGCAAAGCTTTCGATGTGCTTCCGGCGGAAAAGCCGACGCGGATTCAGCGCGATACCGGGAACCGGACAGATGCGAAAACGGTCCGGGCACGAAAGGGTACCCGAACGGAAGAAGCTGCGGGCAAGAAAGAAGTTGCCGATCCAAAGACAAAGATCCGGAATCTGAAACAGACCGAGAAGAACGCGGAACAGCTTTACATAACTAATC
>JAEZHY010000155.1 GCA_023416335.1 Pseudomonadota bacterium
TTCCCAAGGTCCGCCTTGGGAACCCCGCCCCGGCAGGCCGGATAGTATCCGGTACGTGTTGTCCAAAATACCTGGCCCGACCGGGACAGGGTCATTAAAGCAACAGCATTGACGATAAAGCCTTGCACACCCTGCTCGGCTCATCGTTCACTCTTACTGAAGTTACATAAGTGCCCTGCCACACCGCCGGCGCGGTTTGAATGAGAATGAAAACTTCCGTCCCCCCTTGAGTTGAGGCACGGTTTCCTGACCGTGCCGGCCTAAAACTGCCAAGGGGCGGCCCGGGGCAGCGTCTTTTTGTTGCCCGGGGCAGCAGGACGGGAGGGACGGGGACGGGTCCTCTACCGAATTATTTCAGGAGTGGGATTTATGCTGTTGGTTGTGACCTCTTGCCTGCTGTTCCAGCAGAACTGACGAATCCATCCTAAATGAGACTGCAAGCCGATAAGAAAATTTTTTATAAAATCGGCTATTCTTAAATAGTCTATAACTATGATTATTAACTGAGTTTTTTCTTAGCAATTGATCCGACATCCCGGCTGGCAACACTTTGGCTTCCATTGACAATGGTCAGGGGCGAATTTAACTTTTGACTCAACAAAGGGAAGTAAGGTCAAGAAGTTAAAAGCAACCAGCTAACCGATCTGTCTTAATAAGGAGTCTACAATGAACGCAAAAATTATCCGCCTTTCAGTATTCGCCATTGCTCTTGCCGTTCTTTTCGGGCTGGGAGCAGTCAATAATACTTTCGCAACAACTCATTCGGACAGCTACAACGCAACGCCCGCCGACCAGGCAAACCTGATCGGGGTGGATGAGGCTAACAACGGAGCCGGAAGGGTTTCCGACAGGGACGCGGGTCCGTCCTACTCCTTCCAGACCTACGGACTGTCCGGCGACTGGTCACTGGTCAGGTAACGTAACGGCCTGATCGGTCCAACGCTCAAGACTGAACCAACAACGGGAACGACCAAAAGCCCCGAGACTCTCGCAAGAGGGTGTCGGGGCTTTCGTTTTTGGTTTCGGTTTCTTAAACGATTGATAATGGTCCCGCCGTCCTGCCTCTTGCCTGTTACTATTATCCAACTCCTCCCATTGCAGACCTCGGAGCCCGTACTTACTGTCGGGTGCAGAACCCGTCCGAGTCCGGGCACCCAACCAGTTCCTCGCATCGGATCTTCACTTGTTCCAGCCTCATGCTGCCGGACCGCCTCAAAGTCCTTTTGTCCCCCAAAGTCTCGAGGAAACTGCTATGAAAAAGAGTCGGATCGCTATTGTCGCCTTCGGAATTCTATTCTTCGTATTGGCAGCCGCTGTTGCGGCGGAAACGGCGCCTGCCGCGAAACCCGAAGGAAGCAGGAAATCCGCCAGGACAAAAGCCCTTGGAGCAGGGGCGAAAATCCTTCAACAAAAAGCACCTCTGGAGGCGGTAAGCGTGTATCTCGACGGCTTCCATTTCCACAGCGGCGACATGTCGCAACAGATCGAGGCGCATCACTATTGCTCACAGCTCAACGATGACTTCATCCAATGCATTATCTATAGCGGAAACGGAAAAGATGCCCTCCTGATGGGAGTCGAGTACGTGATAAGCCGAAAACTTTTCGAGGGATTGCCGGAAGATGAAAAGAAGTTGTGGCACAGCCACGTATATGAGACCAGGTCGGGCCAGCTTATTGCACCCGGTCTTCCTCGGGCAGCGGAGCACGCGCTGATGGAGAAGCTTATCTCAACTTACGGAAAAACCTGGCACACCTGGAACATGCATGATTTCGACCGGGGCCTTCCGCTTGGCATACCGGAACTCATGATGGGCTTTACCGCTGAGGGCCAGGCCAATCCCGCACTCGTCCAGGCCCGGGACAAACGGTTGGGAATCGATACCAAAGCCCTAAAACGCGATCGAGAGGATATTCCGGCCCGGGGCATTCTCCCCGGAGCCGATGCCTGGGAAGGCGGAATAATTCCACAACTCAGGCTGGAAATAAAACAGAGCGAGGTTCTAAAACCCGGAGACCGGGTGAAATAAGGTACCGAGAGCACCAATCATCAGATTGAATAATGAGCCTTACGGGCAGGGTGCAGTCGGCCTAAGGGCCTGTGGCTTTTCGGGGAGGTGGAAATCAGTATCAGACGTAGGCGTCTTAAGGGCCTGCGGCGCCACACCCCTATTGAGAGACAGAGGCCGGAATCTTTTGTGATGGTGGAATGTAAAACAAGTGGACGGTGAGTCGCGTAGGGTGGGCACAACGCTTCATCGTGCCCACCTCCTTGCGCTCGGAACCAAACATGGGTGACACGGGCAACGTGGTTTTGGTTGCCCGTGCCGCAGGCAAGAGGGACGGTAATTCCAAGCGAAGCCTCTTGTCCTCCGGACCCAGGCAACGTTAAAACCTGTTGCCTGGGCCACCCGCGGTACATCACTCTTATGTCTGTGACGTGTCTCTCTTAGGAGGATGGGTGACAACCCATCGCTGTTCGGAACGCCTGGGAATGATTGGCCGGAGAAGTATAAGTCGGTGCATGGAAACACGGGGAAGGTCGTCATGCGGAAAGAGAAGTCGCGTTCGAAAACCCTTAAATTTCCCGGCGGCAGAGAGGGGAACGAGCCTCAAAAAACGATGGGTTCCCGCTCCGCTCCCACCCATCCTACGGCCCTCTCCGGCTGATGTCCGTCTACTCAATAGGCGTGTGGCACCGCAGCTCTTAAGTCGCCTACAGCCCTTCAGGGATGTGAAATCAGTGTCAGCAAAGTGTTACAAATAAGCTCACCGCACCAGGTCCATTCCCACCAGCGGCTCCATCTGCGCCAGGGCCTTGTGGAATTCGGTAATCGACTCGTAGTACTTGAGTTCGTATTCGAGAAGCGCCATCGAGGCATCGATAAGCTGCAGGAAATCGATTTTTCCGACCTGGTAGTTGGCTATGGCGGAACTCAGGGCCAGATTTGCCTGAGGAACAATTGCGGACGAGTACAGCTTTGCCAGTTTATCCGAAGTGGTCACTGTGGTGTAGGCTTCCTTGACCTGGTATCTTACGGTCGAATTGGCGTTATCGCGCATGCTTCTCGCACTGGACAGGTTCAGCCTGGCCGCTTCCAGCTCGGGCTGCTGTTTTCTCCAGAAATAAATCGGGACCTTGGCACTCACCATGAGGCGATACATTTCGGGGTTCTGATCCCGCTCGTAGTACGTAAACCCAACCGCAAAATCCGGATAGAACTCTTTTTGCGCCAGCTGTACCCCGTATTGGCGGCGGCTAATTTCACTTTCCTGCACCTTGATTGTCGGCGAAGCATTCAGGGCAAGCTGCGTGAGTTCTTCGAGCGACAGGGCCAGCTCGGCCTTCTTGAATTCGGCGGGCTTCCCGACAGGACTCTCGGCAGGCCTGTAAAGGATCGAATTGATTTTGGCTTCGGCTGTTCGCTTTTTCTGGCCCTGGACCAGCAGCCTGTCCAGGATCTTCGAAGATTCCACCTGGGCCTTGAGAACATCCTGCTGGATCGTTTGTCCCACCTTGTACCGGGATTCGGCAATCTGGGTGAAATTGGCCAGAAGGTCCTTGTTCTTCATCAGGGTTTCTATCGATTTATGCGCGAAATAGAGCTCAAAAAAGGCCTGTTTCAACTCGGACATCGTTTTCAGATGAACGAGCTGGTGGTTAAACTGCTGCGAATCGGCCTCCGCGGAGGCGATGTTTTCCTTCAGGCCGCGTTTGCCCGGAAACGGAATTTCCTGTTCGACCCCGTAGGTGCGCGCCGAGGATGGATCTCCCGCCATGAGTTTCGGTGGAATCAACTTTCCCATCGTTTCAAAACTGACAGTCGGTTCGGGAAGCGCACCGGCAGCCGGTATCATCGCCTTCGATGCGGCCGCTGAATGGGCTGCCGCTTTCAGTTCGGGGTTACTCTCTGCCGCGGCTTTGAGCAGTTCGTCCAGCGTGACCTCCCCCGCGTCAAGGGAACTCCCCTCTCCCTGCGGCTGCGGAAATGCCCGGCCGGGCGATATCAGCAGGATCAGGCACAGGAGTAAAAGAGACGATACTTTTCGAATCGACATGTGTTTACCTTCAGTTTCGGTATGAGGTTGATGTAACGCGGCAAATTGCATTAGTAATAGTCACTAATTCATTTCTTTCCAGAGGCACGGATGATTTTGCATGTGCAAGCATATTGGAATGCCGCACTACCAATCAGGTATGGAATCCGTGAAAAACCGTACCGGTAAGGAACTGTTCAGACGAATAAGCCGGGATCGATACGAATGGTCCCAATACCCGATTTGAGTCCAGGGCACTTCAATAACGGTGCCATCAAGAAGTTGTCAAATGATTTCAGTTGGTTGATATCAAATATGACAACCCTCCAGAAGTAACCCGATGAATATATCTTTCAATAGATTGAAAGGAATTTTCAGCGGGCTTTAGTGAGAAGGACCTGACCCGGCGCCGGAACGCGGTCCCGCTTTCGCTATGCGAAGCGTATTTGAAATCACGGAAATGCTGCCGGCAAACATGGCGAAAACTGCAATCAACGGATTCAGGACGCCTGCCGCCGCGAGAGGAATTCCGAGCAGATTATAGAAAAATGCAAAGAAGAGGTTCTGCCTGGTTATCTTGTAAGCCAGACGTGAGAGGTCAAGAACTTCAATAATCTTGCGGAGATCGTCGCCGAACACGGTTACATCGGAGGACTCGCGGATAAGGTTTGCACCGGCTCCCACGGTGATTCCTATATCCGATCGGGCCAGGGCGGCCGCATCGTTTATTCCATCCCCGGCCATGGCAATTTTTCCTCCGTTCTCCTGCAGTTTCCGGATAATTTCGACCTTGTCTCTCGGAAGCGCCTGCCCGGCAAAATTCTCCACTCCGAGTTCCTGTGCGACCGCCCGGGTTGTCTCTTCCGAATCCCCGGACACGATCCAGACCGAAATTCCGTCATCTCTCAAACGTGAGACGACTTCAGCGGCTTCTTCCTTGATTTTGTCTCCAAACGCGAAGAAACCTTTGACGGATCCGCTCCAGGCAAAGAAAACGACCGTATTTCCGGAGACTTCACGGCTGTGGGCCCTCCGTCCGATCTCTTCAGGAAAACAGAGTCCGTATTGGCTCATCAACTGCCGGTTTCCGGCGATCACCTCGCCGAATCTCGTCAGTGCAATCAGGCCCAGGCCCTCGAGCGGTTCGAACGAAAGGGGCTCATCGATCTCGATTTGCCGTTCTCGGGCTGCTCTTACTATCTCCCGGGACAGAAAGTGGTCGGATTTGGCCTCGGCGCATCCGACACGCGCAAGCGCCTCATCCTCTCCACCATCGGGAAACATTATTTCCCGAAGTGCATATTTGCCCTCCGTAACGGTTCCGGTCTTATCGAAGATGACCGCTCTCAGCCCGTCAACTCCTTCGAGCGCCGCTGGATTTCGGATCAGTATGCCGGCTTCGCGGGCCCTCGCGATTGCAGCAACCCTGGCAAGCGGCGTGGCTATTCCGAGCGCGCATGGACATGTAATGACAAGGACGGTGAGGGCACGCATCAGGGCATCACCGGGCGGAACGGCGGAGAACAGCAGAACAATTGCCACGGCAGCAGCCGTCAGCAGCACGACAGGGACGAGGGCACGCATGGCCCGGTCCGCGAATAGCTCAAAACGGTTTTTCGTTGAAAGGGCTTCCTGAATAAGCGCAACAATCTGGTTCAGTGAGCTTTCATCGCCTGGACGCGATGCCGCGAATTCGGCCTCACCATTCAAGAGCAGCGCGCCTGCAGGGACATCCGCGCCGGGAGGCTTTTCCACCGGGCGGGATTCTCCGGTTATCATCGACTCATCGACAACCGCACCGCCGGAGACGATACGTCCATCCACCGGGACACGTTCTCCCGGATAAACGAGGAAACGGTCGCCGGGTTTTACCTCGTCCGATGCCGTCCAGATTTCTTTCCCCCCGCGAGAGATCCGGACCTTCGCGCTTGCGGCATGAAAGAGGGCCGTTATTCCGGCAGATATCTTGTCTCGTGCCCGCAACTCCAGGAACTTCCCAAGCAAAACGAGGGTCACCAGCATCGAAGCCGTGTCGAAATACATATGGAGGCTCCCCCGGAGCATCCCCACGAAGCTGTAGAAGTAGGCCGAGAGAACGCCTGCCGCAATGAGCACGTCCATCGTCCCGACTCCGTGTCGTACGGCCTGGAACGCCTTTCTCAGAATCGGCAGGCCGCAGTAGAAGACAACGGGGGTGGCCATTGCCCAGAGGGGATACGAGAAATAAGCCGCCCCTTCCCTCCCGATTTCCTCGAAGAAACCGAAATAAAGGGCAAAGGAGATCATCATTATGTTCATACTGAGAATAGCCCCGACCCCGAGCCTGACGGCAAGATTCCTGCTCTCACTCGAATCGATGCCTTCTTCGATCGGTACGGCCCGGTAGCCCAGCCGCGAGATGCCTTTCATGATGGTTTCAGGCCGGACGCGATGCGGCATATACTTGATGCGGGCGATGTCCGAGAAAAAGAAAATACCGGCGCCGAGAACGCCGTCCATTTTGCGCACGAGTTGCTCGACCAGCCAGGAGCAGGCCACGCACCACATGCCCTCGATTCTGAGGGAGAGTTCCTTCGAAAGCCCTTCCTGAATTGCCCGCATTTCCGGATCCGGGGGCAGGGAGACCGGATCTCCGGCCGGCACAACCGCGCTCGAACCGGTTTCGGATGGAATCAATCCCGCCGCAAGGCACGCCCTGTAAAGCTCCGTATTCTTGTAGTCGTCCGGCATGCCTTCGGGGCTGTTGTACAGAATCTGAAAAACGTACAGACATCCCAGACAGCAAAACCGGACCATTTCCCCGGATGCCGTCTGGGAAATATTTGATTTACCGACCGGCAGGCCGCAAAGACGGCATGTATGTTCAGGTGTTTCTTTGGACAAAGTGTTTTCGTCCCCTCCCTCGCTGGTTTCCAAGCTCTGGAACTGTTGCCCGAACAGAGACGGACCCGGTTCCCGGGCATTTTATGACGGAGCCCCCAATCCCGTCATCCCGGCAGTGCTTTTGAGCCGGGATCCAGGTTTTAAGGCCTTGAATTCACGATTAATCCGCCCCAAAGCCTGGATTCCGGTGTGAACTTGTCCTGATCGAAGAGAAGGGCCGGAATGACGAAATCGTGTCCGATACGGAATCTGAGGCTACCGCAGGATTTAGGCAACAGCCCCTCCGGCTTGGGAACCCCGTCCGGAAGCAAGAGGGTTTCCGGCGTTCGGTTTCTATTTCAACAGCCCCGACTGCAGCAGGAACTCCATCGAGCCGCAGTGTTCCTGTCCGGAGATAATAGCCGCGCCTCTCACCAGGAGAATCAGGCCCATCCCCATAATGGAAGCGGCCGCGACTTTTTCGCCCAATAACCGCGTCCTTACACCGACAAAAGATGCCGAGATCCCGGTCAGCAGGAGAAGAGGAAGCGTTCCCAACCCGAAAGAAGTCATCAGGACAAAACCCTTGACGGGGGCCAGAGTGCTTGCGGCCGCCACGAGCATTGCCCAGGTCATCCCGCATGGAATCAGCCCGGCTGAAAGGCCGAGGCCGACCTTTGAAACCGGGTTCGACGATGCGGCCATTCTGCCGAGTTTCTTTAAGAAAGTCGAACTCTGCGGGACAAATATACGAGAGACAACTCCGGGAAGCGGAATCAGCCTGAATAGCACCAGCCCGAGCACGAGAAGCAACAGACCGAATACGATCGTTATTCCCCCGCGGTATTGCATCGAAAACTTCTGGACTTCCAGTGAGCCGAAGACGCCGGCAACAACCGCTCCCAGCATGCCGTATGTGAAAATCCGTCCCGAATGAAAGGCAAGATGCTGGAGGAAAACACCGGATACGTCATGCACTTCGGCCTGAGTCGCCGGCCTGCAGTGGATGGAATAGGCCAGGACAAGCGGTCCGCACATTCCCAGGCAGTGCAGGCTGCCGATCAGGCCCATCAAAAAAGGAGCAACCGTCTCAAGCACCCTGCCTCCACAAAATTTTCCGTCAGGACAATCCGGACCGCCCAAGAGACTGCCTGGGGCAAGTCATTATTCCAAACTGCTGTTCAGACCCACAGGAGAAATGAACGGTGAGCCGTGTAGGGTGGGCACAAAGCTTTATCGTGCCCACCATCCGTCCTCTCGTATCAGACATCACTGGAACCGGCACTCATCGGACTGGCCGGGCGGTGGGCACCCCAAAAAGGACTGCGCTTCGCTCCCCCACCCTGCTACGCGGCTGCCGCATTTCCAGATCGAGTTTTCAGTTCATCCCTTGGAAACAAACCGCATCAGGCCGACCGGCCGGTGCCGAGTTCACAAGCGCTCGGGGATATCCCATCAAGGGGCTCCACCACTTTCTCGCCTGTTTATCCCTGCATCCTACCCCTTGTTCGCGAGCGCCCGCATGTAGTGTATTACGGCCCAGGTCTCTTCGTCCGTTACTGTCGAGTAGAGGGGGGGATGCCGGAGAAATCCGAAGCGGATTTTGTAGAAAAGCTCCCCGTCGCTCTGGTCCTGGACCACCTGCCCTTTCAGGTTTGACGGCAGGGGTGCGAAACTTTGACCGACTGTGCCGAAGCCGTCCGCTTTCGGCCCATGGCACTGGATGCAGTAGAATTTATATCTTTCCGCTCCCATTGCGATCGCCTCGGGACTCGCAGGAAGCGCATTCTTCATTTCGATCGTGTTCGCCTCCCGTTCCACCCAGACTCCGCCGTCGATCGGCACCGTCTTCTTCGGCATCTGCGGGAATTCGCCGTTGTAGGCTTGGACCGCCTCATCATCGCGCATCCGCGCATAATTGCAACCCGATAAAAAACCGGCGGCAAGCGTGAGGAGCAGGCAGAATACCGTCGGCCTCAATAGTGAACCTGTTTTCATTTTTATGCTTCTCATCTGGAACGCTTCTCCACCCTACGGATTTTTCAACGGATTTTTCACCGGAGGCTCCATTACGTGCTGTGGCTGCGGCACCAGCGGCCCCTGGCCGGGGAACATGGAAACATTCGGGTTGTGGGTCGAATAAGCCGACTCGCCTGGTATATCGGGAACCGCGCTGAAATCCCAGATTGGCGGCCCCTTGTCGCCCAGCACGAAAAAGTGGAGCAATCCCCAGGCAAGGAAAGTCACCGCAATCCCGCTGAGGATTGCCCAGGTTTTTCCTGCGCTTCTTTCTTCTTCACCATGCATTTGACGGACCTCTCCGATCTAGAACTTGCTGGCGCTTGCCCAGATATAGACAACATAAAAGAAAGACCACAACGGTATCAGCACATACAGGAATGCCGTAAACGGAGCTATCGGGTTTTCGCCGGCATCGAGATCGGGCTGGCGCTCGTGGCCCCGCATTTCTTGCAGTTCGTCCAAAGACCTGAATATTCTTCTCTTCGGGTAACTACCCCAGGCCAGGTAGACCAGAATGAGCGCTACTGCCCCCAAAAACAAGGCTAGCAACTCGTATTGCATATCCACCCATCCAAAATAGCGCATATGTCCGTCCGTTCAGCGGTTATGAATGCTCATCGCCAGAGCGATTCCGAAAACAATCAGTCCCATTGCCGCTATGATGAGAAACGCGGTCGAATGAATCCTTTTTTGCCGACGACTGGCCGTAACTGCCGGGACGGAGAGAAGGTCCTCCCCGAGCGGCAGGTAGCGCGCGCGGTCCTGGTCCGAAAACTGCCCGGAACGATAGGCCCAGAGAAATGCGACGATGCTCACTCCCAGGCTGATGACGATCAGATACAACCACCCGGCAAAATAGATCATTTTTCCTTCACCACCGGTTCATAGGAAACATCTATGCCTCTGGGCTCCGCATGCGCGTCGGTCTGGCCGATGAAGGTGACCGCCACGTAGTTGCCGACTTCCCAGATCTTTTCCGATTCGAGGTCTTTTTTGAAATAGGGCATGGCGGTTCCCGTGATTCCGTTCATGATCTGGTAGTAGAGAATTCCGCCCGTTATGCCCCGGTCCTTTACGATGGTGAAATTGAGCGGAGGAGGATTCAGGTACGGCTGAGCCGGTCCCATTCCGTCTCCGATCGGTCCGTGGCAGCCGATGCAATAGCTCTGGTAAATTCTGTGTCCGCGCTTGAGGCCCGGCTCGCTCGTAATATACGGATTGGGCAGCTTCGTCCACGGTTCGGGAATATGGCCGTGAAGCCATTCGACATTCTTGTCCGGACCGGCTTCGTAAGCCCTTATCGCTTCTTCTTTCCAGTAATTCTGCCGCGCCGTTCGGTCATCGGCCATTTTGAACCCGAGGCTCTGCATATAAGCCGTAAGTGCCCGAAGGTTTTCCTCACCGAGAAATCCCCAGGGAGGCATCACGGACTCCGGCCGGGTGAAACGCGGTTTCTTAAAGTGGCTTATATGCCAGTCGTCGGGATGCTCTCCGCCTTCCTGGGAAAGGTCCGGACCGGTGCGTTCGGTACCGATGAGGTGAGGCGTATCGTTGACATAGTCGCCGGAATGAGCGACCCGGAGGGCCCCGATATCCCAATCGATATTGCGGACAAACTGGGTGTGGCAAAAAGTGCAGCCGTTGTTTACGTAAAGCGACCGGCCCTTGTCCTCGAGCGGGGTCCGCGGCCTGAAGATATCCGAACCCTGTTCGCTTATTGTCGCCCAGGGCAGGATGACGTGTATGAAGAGTACGGGAGCGAAAACCAGCAAGCCCCCAAGGACCAGTACCGCAGGCGTCATCCTCATAGCGGTGCTCCTCGCTGTACCTGTACTTCTTCAGCTTCCTCGAATGCGTATTCGCCTTTTATGGTCATGGCTATGTTGTACAGGCCGATGAAAGCTGCTCCGACCAGAAGTATTCCTATAGCCGCGCGGATTATGAAGTAGACGTGGATCATCGGAAGCGTCCGGTAAACGGTTTCGCCGTTGAGCCAGCTGTTGCCCTGGATCAGGCCTCCGGCGGTAAGCACGATAAAGAAGCCTGCCATTCCCAGTTGGGTGAGCCAGTATTGAATATCGGCGAGACGATAGCTGTAGAGCGGTCTCCCCGTGACCCTCGGGAGTATGTAATAAAGCCCGCCGAGCGCGATTATTCCCGAAAACCCGAATACCCCCATGTGCGAGTGGGCGATAACCCAGTTGTTCAGGTGCGTCATTCTCTGGACTATCGGGAGCGCCTGGAGCGGCCCCTGCGTGCAGGTAAGGATGTACCAGATGAGGCCGGCCATTACGAACCTGCCTCCGATGTCTGCATGCACCAGTCCGAGCCGACCTCTCATCGTAAGCCAGAGGTTGATCAGGACAGTGAATACGGGGATCAGCATTGCAATGCTTCCCGCAACCGCCAGGACCTTCAACCAGGTTGGGGCCGGGGTCTGCAGGAGATGATGTGTGCCGATATGGGTATAAATAACCAGAATCGTCCAGAAGCCGATCAGGGATAGCGTATGGCTGTAGAGGGGGCTGCGCGTAACTCTGGGGATGACGTAATAGGCGATCGCAACCGCCAGCGGCGTGAGGAAAAGCCCCACGATCCCGTGCCCGTAGAACCAGGCCAGAATGGCATCCGGCATTCCCGTAATCGATCCCGTGCTGGGGTTCCAGACGGCATTGCCGAAAAAGTAAATCATCCACGTGTATACGAGCGCCGCAAATATGTACCAGGAGGAGACGTACATTACCTTCTCCTGGCGGCGGATGGCGGTCTGAAGCAGATTATAGAAGATGAGCCCGAATGCGAGCAGGATTCCGATATCGGCAGGCCATATCCACTCTGCGTATTCACGTCCCTGCGAATACCCCAGGTCCAGGGTGACGATCCCGAGAAGAATGGAGAGGTTCCAGACCCACAGTGAGATCTTGCCGAGTCGTTCGCTCCAAAGCGAACTGCGGAGCACGGACGGGACGATGTAATAGCCGGCGCCGAGCAGGGCACTGCCCGCGAAACCGAAGATCATCGTCGTCGTGTGCATCGGGCGAATGCGGCTGAACACGACCCAGGGTATACCGTCCATCAAATCGGGTATGACCATTCCGGTTGCGGCAGTTATCCCTTCCAGGGTCCCGACCACGAACCAGATCGCGGAACTCAGAAAGAAAAGTTTTACGGTCCCGTGTTCTTCTACCTTGAACAATTGCACTTGCGTTCACCTCGTCCGTTTGGAGCGGCGTTAATGATGGCAGCCCAAGTAGCAGTCAAGCTGCGCGTTATTTTGTTTGTGACAGTCAATGCAGAATTTCATCTGGAAGTTGACCGGACGCAAACGATCCATGGTCAAAACATCCCCGTGGCATTTGACGCAATCGACTTTTGCCCAGCGAATATGGGGCAGATGCCTGAATTTCACAAAATCGGGCACGAAATAGATGCGGACCCAGGGAACGGGGACCTTCTGGTCGAGATGTTCCTTTTCTTTCTGGATCTGGGGATGCATCGGGATCACGTATTTGTGGCAAAAGAAACACTTTTCGACTTCCGGAAGCCCTGCGTGTTCGGACCGTTCCACATAAGAATGGCAAAAACGGCAGTTGATCTCTTTCACTCCCGCGTGGACGCGGTGGCTGAAATAAATCGGCTGGACCGGGCCTATGCCCTGTTTCGGGAACAAGAACCAGAAGTAGGTCACGGTCCCCACAAGAAGAAGGGCCACAACGCCCCACCCTTTCCACCATCTTGCTTCCCTTTTCGATGCCTTGCTGCCTTCAGCCATTTTTTCTCAATCGCAAAAGATCAATTAGAAGTTGTTTCCGAACACTTTGCCTATGACAGACAACAGGAGACCATCCCCTGGGAACTCAGATCACGCGAAGCTCTTCCGCAGCAGGTTCCAGGGCTCTTCCGAGCTTGGGATCCGAAAACGCGACAGTCGGATAGCGCGAAAGAAACGAGCAGACGCAATAACCGAACAGGCCGAGCCATCCGAGTGTTATCAGAATTTCCATGAACCCGAGCGGCACCGACTCGCTTTTCAGCATGGAGGGTGTCACCAGGAGGAATTTCTCCAGCCATACTCCGCACAGGATCCAGATAGACATAAAGGTCATAAACAGGGGATTCATTTTCAGGTTGCGGAACAGAAGAACAAAGAACGGGATCACAAAGGTTACCAGGAGGACCGTCCAGGCAAGGGTGGTCCAGGGATCCGACATAACCCGCGCTATCACGTAGCGCGTTTCCTCGGGCAGATTGCCATACCAGATGACCAGAAACTGGACGTAGAAAAAGTCCGTGCTCACAACGCAGAAGGCAAAGAGCAGTTTTCCGAGGTCGTGTAACTGCTTTTTCTCGATCAGGTTCCCGAGCCCCATGTTTATCACCATACGGGCGGAAACGATTATCACGAAAGACAATCCCGCATAGAACGAAATCATGAAATAGTATGCCCCGAAAAGCGTGCTGAACCACTCGGGACTGAGCGACATAATCATGTCGAAGGAGACCAGAGAGAGGATAAACGCATAGAGAATTATGAAGATGGGAGCAAGCATCAACTGGCTTTTTACACGGTGACCAATTTCGGCACTCCTGTTTTCGGCGACTTCCAGGTCGCTTTTGACGGAATGGTATATGAAGAGAAGGGCTGTTCCTGTCAGGACAAGCAGCCCAATTCCCTCACGGGCAAAGAAGAAGGGAACGTTCAGCCAGGGAGCTTTTTGAGGCTCGGGGTGCGTCACCCACCAGAAAACATTCTCTTTGCCCGCGTAGAGCGGCCAGAGGAGAACAAAAGAAACGGGCAGGAAAAAGGCAACCGATTCGGCAACTCTTTTCACCGGCCTTCCCCAGGTTGCATTGGTCGCGACAAGAATGGGGGAGAGCAGGAAAGCGCCGAAGGCTATTCCGGTCCAGTAGACGTAGTTGACAAGGTAGGCAGACCAGGCCCGTTTGGCGTCCCAGGCGGCAATTCCGTAAATAAACGCTGCTGCTCCGATGAGAAACAGCGCGAGGAATACGGTCTTGAAAAGGCCCCAATTTACCGATCGCCTTGCAAGTTCGATTTCCTGGTAGGTCTCATTCTTCAATCTGACGAACCTCCTCGGCTCCGGATTCCTTCAAAATAGAGGAAACTCTTTCGCAATCGGCATCCGTAGAGCAGTAAACAAGAATTCCGAACCGATCCTGGCTGAAACGCGCGTCGTAGTGAGGGGACAAGCGCCGTTTCGGCAGAGTCGTCAAAAAAAGCAGACCTGCGAGAGTAAAGAAGACCGATATGAGAATGAAAAACTCAAATGCCGGAATAACAGTCGGGTAGACAGGGATAGGAGGTTTCCCCCCGACGACGAAGCGCCATTGGGCAGACGTGTAGACGGCCAGGAAAACGCCCGTCAGGACCCCCAGGATACCGCCGGTCAAAGTGAAGAACCGCCCATAACCGAGCGCCGGCATATCCAGTGCCTCCCGGATTTCGTTATTGCCCATCGGAGAATAAACCGATGCGACCGGGACTTTTTCCCTCTTCAGATTTTTCACCGCCGAGAGAACTTCTTCGAGGTATTCGAACACTCCGACTACTGCCAGTTTCTTTGCCATCGGACGTCCCTCCTAAGCCCTTCGCGCCGGTACGGGTATCGCTTCCTTCACTTCCGTAAGGGCTATGGTCGGCAGGAACTTCGAAAAGAGGAGGAAGAGGAAAAAGAACAAAGAAAAGGACCCTATCATTATCCCGAATTCGACAATTGAGGGATACTTGTAGATCCCCCACGAGTATGGATCGTATTCATGGGCTTCGGACCCGACGATGATCACGAGGCGCTCGAACCACATGCCCACGTTGACCAGGATGCCGATTGAAAACAGCAGGGGTATGCTGGTCCGAATCTTTTTGAAGAACAACGCAATCGGGACGAAAACGTTACAGACCACCATGATCCAGTACATCCAGGAATAGTAGCCCACCATCCGCCAGTGAAACTGGTAGTTCTCGGCCTTGCCTCCGCCGTACCAGGCGATGAAGTGCTCAACCGCGTAGGAATAGCCGACAATGAGGCCCGTCAGGATGATCGTTTTCGCAATGTTTTCAAGAACCGACATAGTTATGAGGTTTTCGAACCTGTATATCTTGCGCATCGGAATGAGAAGCACCAGCACCATTGCGAGTCCGGAATGGATTGCGCCCGCGACGAAATAAGGGGCGAATATCGTGCTGTGCCACCCCGGAACGATACCGAGAGCGAAGTCCCAGGATACGACGCTGTGGACGGATATAACCAGGGGAGTGGCGAGGGCGGCGAAGAGCAGGTAAGCCGTGCCGTAGTTTTTCCACGACTGGCTCGATCCCTCCCAGCCAAGTGAGAAGAACCCGTAAATCCGGCTCCTCCAGCCCGATGTCCTGTCCCTAATCGTCGCAAGGTCGGGGACCATGCCTGTGTACCAGAAGAGGAAGCTGACGGTGAGATAAGTGGAAATGGCAACGACGTCGAAGACCAGCGGAGACTGGAAATTCGGCCAGAGGTTTCTCTGGTTCGGGTAGGGAAGTATCCAGTAAACGATCCAGACCCGGCCCAGGTGGATAAGCGGGAAAAGACCCGCGATCATGACCGCGAAAATGGTCATTGCTTCCGAACTCCTGGAGATCGTTGTGCGCCAGGAGGCCCGGAACAGATACAGAATTGCCGAGATGAGGGTCCCGGAATGCGCGATTCCGACCCAGAAGACGAAATTGGTAAGGTATGTACCCCACATCGGAGGATGCAGAATATTGGCCGCTCCCAAACCCGTCGCTATCTGGTATCCCCAGGAAACGGCACCGATAATTACGCCCAGGCCGGCCACAGCCACGCAAAACCAGTAAAACCTCGTCGGGTTCCACATGGCCCCCAGTATCTGATCATCGACAGCGCCGTAGCTGGTAAGCTCTTTTTGTTCCTCCATTCCGCTTCGAATCCCTTTTTTGAGACAATATCGAATCGCAGGCAGCCTATGCCTTTATTTCCTGAGTCACGCGCTTCAAATAGATCACAGCCGGCTTGGTATTAAGCTCCCCAAGCACTTGGTAAGCCCGTACGTCTTTTATCATCTTCGACACTCTGCTCTCCGGATCAAGCAGGCTCCCGAAAATCAACGCTCCGGTCGGACACGTCTGCGCACATGCAGTAGTGAAATCACCGTCCCGGACTTTGCGCCCCTGGTTTCTGGCTTCGATTTTCGCCTCGATTATGCGCTGCACGCAGAAGGAGCACTTCTCCATGATACCCTTCTGTCTGACCGTCACATCCGGGTTCAGCTGCCACTTGAGCGGTTCGGGCCGGGTGAAGGTAAACCAGTTGAACCGCCTTACCTTGTAAGGATCGTTCTGCGAGCAGAACCGCGTACCGAAGCAGCGGTTATAGATCTGGTTATTGAGCCCTTCCGCGTTGTGATGCGGCGCAAATATGGGGCAGACGTACTCGCAGGGCGCATTGTCGCAATGCTGGCACATCATGATGAGCCATCTTGCCGCTCGCTTCGTGTGTTCGTCGAAGTACCTCTGAACGCGGATCCAGGACATCTCGCGCCCCATCAGCACCTGTTCCCTGCGTACGATAGCGACGTTGTTCTCGGCGTAGCAACCGACCACGCAGGCACTGCAGCCGATGCAGCGGTCCATATCCACCACCATGCACCAGCGGTAGTCCTTGTGTTCGTGGGAAGGATAGAAATCTTTGTCTTTGTGGTATCCGTCGGGCAGCGGATAGAAGATTTCGGGTTTCTCTCCCGCGGCTGCCATCCTGTTGCGCTCCTCCAGGCTGACGGTGTGCCAGAAGTTTCGTCCCTGTTGATAGTAGCTGCCGTCCGTGTTGGCGATCTCAAAGGTTCCGCCGGTTTTCCTGATTTCCGCCAGGAGTTGTGAGACCCGCAGGCCCTTTGACGAAGGGTCTATGTCGGGTGAAAGCAGCTCAAACGCATTTGCCGGAAGGCCGTCGGCAAATCTCCCGAATTTGGTGTGTCCCTGCCCTATCGGTATGGCCGCAATCCCTTCCGGAACGGTGTAGATGGGCAGTACGGGGACCTCCACGCTCCCGAATTCCGTCTTGACCTGGACCATGTCCGACTTCTTGAGGCCGAGCTTCTTCGCGGTTTCGGGGTGGACCTCCACCCAGCCCCCCCAGGTAACCATCGTCATTGGGTCGGGGATCTCCTGGATCCACATGTGGTTGGCCATCCGTCCGTCGAAGAACTGCACGGAAGGATAGACGACGAGAGGCAGCCTGTCCGGCGCCTTCGGCGCCGGTTCAGGAAAACTCACTGCCGGTACGGGTGGAAGCGCAAGCGGCGGGAACAGGGGGGGAGAAGGCCAGTATCCGCCCCGCATGATCATATCCTGCCAGAAGGTCTCGAATGAACCTGCGCCTCCGGAGGACTTCCAGACAGTCGTCCAGTATCCCTGGAGCGCTTCGTAATAGTCCTTGAACGGGAAACTCTCCTCTCCCTTGACCTTCTTTCCGGATGAGATGAGCAGGTCCCCGAGTTCCTTCGTGTCGTAAACGGTCCCCATTACAGGCTGGAGGAACCCGGTCACCCCGGGTCTGGGGGAATAATCGCCCCAGGACTCAAACGAGTAGTTCGTGGGCAGAACCAGGCTTGCGAGTGCACTCGTCTCATCCATTGCGGGAGAAAGGCTGATCACGTTGGGGACTGACTTCATCGCACCCGCAAAGTCCCACGCGCGCGGAAGCGAGAACACCGGGTTGGCGCGGTAGACGATGAGAATATCGACTCCACCGGAGCGCATGCGATCGGCAAGGTTTTTTAGGGATTGCGCCGAAGCGGTCCGGGAATAGTGCGATGCGAGATTAAAATCGATTGCATCCGTACTCGCCGGCTTGAGCGTGCAGAGAAGATTCGCCGCAACCGCGGTCTCAGTCGCATTGGGAGTCGAGAGCGAAAGACCCTCGGCGATGGCCAGCGGTCGTTGCGCGCGTGCAAATGCCGCAGCAGCTGCTTCTATCTGGTGAGGGTCGCACCCTGCCGTCGCCGCGGCCTTTTCGAGCGGCCAGTTGGCGACCAGAGCGGCCAGGGCGGCCTTTCGGTCGGGGGCCGGACCGGTGATGAGGTTTCCATCCAGGAGCACCCGTAGCATTCCCAGTCCTACCGCATATTCGGTCCCGGGGCGCGTGGTTATCCACATGTCCGCATTGTTCGCGGTCATGGAAAGCCTCGGCCCGACAAAGATAAACGTGTTCTTACCGTCCCCCTGGAGCGGATGGAACGCCCCGTACTGGCGTGAGAATTCGAGGTTGGAAATCCATGTCTCCAGGAAACCGGCATTGAAGGAAATGAGACAGTCCGTACGGCTAAAGTTGTAGGACGGAATCAGCTCATTGTTGAAAACGATCTGGTTGGCTCTCTTGAGGGATTCATATGCGAAGGGTTCGTAGGTGATGTGGGCATTTTTTTGTCCCAGCCCTGTGAGCCACATATGTGTCAAATCGCTCAGCGATCCCGTTATCAGGTCGGATATGAATACGATTCGATCGCTGCCGCCTTTCCGGACTGTATCGGCGAGTTTGGAGACAAAAGCAGCTTCGGCCTGTTCCCAGCCGATCGGCTCGAGCTTGCCGGATGCAGAGCGCTGCATCGGGCCATGAAAGCGATCCGGGTTATACAGCCCGTGGAGCGACGCCTGCCCGCGCATACAAAGCTGACCGCCGCTTATCGGATGCGCCGGGTTGCCTTCCACCTTGATAATCCGGCCCTCGCGGTTCTTGGCGATCATACCGCAGCCGGCCGGGCACTCCCGGCAAGTGGTCGCATAGTAGACGGCTTTTCCCGGGACGATGTCCTCGGGAGGATTGACATAAGGTATTAGGTTGCGCGTCGGCTCGGAACAGCCGCTCAGGACGGCACCCGTCCCGGCTATCCCGAAAAGTTTGAGGAAGTCCCGGCGATCCAAATCTGGCATCGGCTTTGCCCTGGAATGTCATGAAAAATGGGAACGGTTCAGAGGGATCACTGAAGCACAGATGCTGGAGATCTCGTCCGCATCGTCGGCGGGAAGGTCCCTGCGTAATCCCCGAACAATAATTTGAGCCCCGAACAGCCAAAAAATAATATCAGGGATACGGATTACAATAGCAAACAATTCATTTTATAAGAGTCATTCAGGCATTGTCACTGCAATCCTGCTTTTTTCAGATCGGCAACAACCACCATGACGTATCCTTCGGGTTTGAGATACTGCTTCGCGACACGTAGAATATCCTGGGCAGTAACTGCGTTAATGAGAGAAGCATATTTGTCGGGGTAGTCCGCTCCCAGGCCGTAGAACTCAACCTGTGCGAGGAATTTTGCGTAATCCTCCTGCCTGCTGCTGAATTTGAGGGGGAAGTTCCCGATCAGGAAATCTTTGGCCCTTTTGAGTTCGACCTCAGAAACCGGCTCGCGCTGGAGCCTCTCCATTTCAGCTACCGCAAGGGCAATTGCTTCCCTGGCCGATTCATTCTTGGTCTGAAGAAGAATGCGGAACGAACCCGCATGTTTTCTGGCAAGAACGAGGCTTTCCACCGCATAGGCCAGCCCCTTCTTTATGCGGATCTCCTCCATGAGCCTGCTGGAAAGATTTCCAGACCCGAGTATCTGGTTCAGAACGGTAAAGGCATAATAATCCCTGTCGGCGCGATACATGCCGGGATTTCCAATAACGACGCTGGCCTGCGATATGGGCCGGTCGATTTTCACGGTCGTCATGCCCGAGGCAAATTCGCGTAGAAACTGCATTTCCGGGATTTCAGCCGCCTGCCATTGCTGCAGTTTGGGAACAATCCTGGCTTTCACCTCTTCCGGAGTGATGTCCCCTCCGATCACGAGTATGGAATTGTTGGGCCTGAAAAAAGAACCGTAGAATTTCGCGAGGTCGTCCGGCGTAATCCCGGCAAGCGTTTCCTGGTCTCCTTCGACGTTCCAGGCATAAGGACTGGAGAGAAAGAGGGCCTTTTCGAATGCCCTGTTGGCC
>JAEZHY010000078.1 GCA_023416335.1 Pseudomonadota bacterium
GGTTTACCTCATCCGGGCCGGCATAATATTCATCGAGCTTAAACTGGCATGGCTTCTTATCCAGTATGCCGGCAGATATCTCCTGCAGGGGATGATGTCCGGTATTGGAACTCCCGGCCCGGTCAAACCCGAACTGGCCAGGACAAATCCCGAGCTGCTGTTTCCCCGGCAGGCCCTGCTGGACAAGATACGGAAAGTCCCGCTCTATTTTCTGCTGCACCCATTTCTGCGGCTCCGGCTGATGCTCTCCGGGTTCAACCGGAACGTTGCCTCGGAGGAGTTGTTCGAAAAAGAGCGTCGGATAGTCGAGACGGACTGGCAGATACTGTACAGTTCATGGGGGCCGTTCCGATGGCTGTTCTGGATTCTTCCTGTTCTCGGGCTCGCCCAGACAGCCTGGCTCCTGATTATCCAGTTTCATGCGGCGTCCCTTTCCCAGAAAGAGATTCTCGACACGGTTCAGGCAATGCCTAGTGCTCTGCTTCCTCTCATCCAGGTTGCCGGCCTGATCGTATTCCTGAAAGTAGCCGCGGCATTGCTCAGGCGGCTGGAAGAACTCTATCTGTCGAACCTGGACGCGTTCATCTACGATAAGCTGCTCTCGAGGCTGCCTCTCCAGAGCAAGGACACCGTTCTCATCCTGGAAACGCTCCAGCACCAGTTCAGCGAACTCCAGGCCGCGCTGAAAAGGCTCGAGGAAAAAATATCTCCCAAGAGCAAAACAGAGGCAAAACCGTGAAACGAACGGACCGGGTAGGCTCGGATGTCAAAGTTGGGCCTCTCCTGAAGCAATTCCTTGGGGACCATCCTGCTTTCACCGCAAACCCCATCGGAGACTGGAAAGAACTGGTGGGGGAACAGGTGGCCCGCTACACGCGGCCGCGATCTCTGAAGCAGAAGGTCCTGGTGATCTCCGCACATGATTCCGTCTGGAAGCACCACCTGGAACTGTTGAAGGAAGTCCTCGCCGAAAAGATAAACGCGAAGCGCCCGGAACCGATTGTCGAACAGATAGTCATAAAAGTTGCCGATATTCCCGATTCCATGCCGGCACTGAATCCCGCCTATAAAGAGCTGGAGAAAATAAAGGGAAAACGCGGCACGATCCGCAGAAAGGTAAAATCACCTCAGAGAAAACTCACACCCGAGGAGCAGCAGCTGATAAAGAGCCTGCCCGACCCGCAACTCCGGGAAATCGGCGCCAAGCTCCTGAAGCGCATTCCCGCCGAAGACGAATCCAATCCTGAAGAATGATTGATCAGGGGGTACAGGGGGCTTTAAGCCGGAGAATGATGCTCAACCTGTATTTCGAGGAACTTCCCCTATAAAAGGTATATGCAACGGGATTGCTTCTTTTCTTATGAAATCTTCAATTAGAGCGTAGACCGTAGGCGGCTTAAGGGCTCAGGGCGCCACACCTCTATTGAGAGACGGGCATCAATCGGAAAAGGCCGTAGGATGGGTGGGAGCGGAGCGGGAACCCATCGTTTTTTGAGGCTTGTTCCCCTCTAAGTTGCCGGGAAGCTCAGGGCTCTCGAATACGACTTCTTCTTCAGTATGACAACTTTCCGTGTTTCCAGGCACCGACTTATGCCTCTCCGGCCAATCATTCCCGGACGTTCCCAAAAGCGATGGGTTGTCACCCATCCGCTCACTTCATGGTGTTGCTCCAACCGGGGCACAAACCGAAAAAGGGAAACAAGCGACCTAAGTGCCTGCGGTGCGACACCCAGAAAAAACGGACCGCACTCAGCTCTCCCGCTCGCCGGACGAAGTTTTTTGAAGCAACAGCATTGGGCTTTTATCGTACCCTCCAATAGGCGGCCCGAATTTTGTCCGCTTTCTGCCATTATGCCGCAAGGGGCATTCTGGCTCCTGCTCCCAAAGCCTCCCGCAGTATTCCGTTTGCCTGGGCAATCGCCGCGCGGGTTGCCGGGCATCCGGCCAAAGGGGTCAACATGACGAAATCGTGTATAGTTGCCACATATCGCGTGACTGTAACCCGCACACCTGCCTGGATCAGCTTGCGAGCGTATGCTTCGCCCTCATCGCGGAGCGGGTCGTTTTCATCCGTGATGATGAGTGTCTGCGGAAGTCCGCGGAGGTCTTCCAACGATCCCTGCAGAGGCGATGCGGTAATCTCCTTCCTCATATCGGTGTCTGGTGCGTAAGCGTTCCAGAACCATCTCATGGCCTCTCGGGTGAGCCACGGACCTTCTGCGAACTGCCGGTACGAGCCGGTGTCGAAGTCTGCATCCGTAACCGGGTAAAAAAGAACCTGGCATACTAAAGCAGGTCCGCCTCGTTGTTTTGCCAGCATGGAAACCACCGCAGCCATGTTGCCGCCGACGCTGTCCCCTGCGACCGCGAGCCGTGACCCGTCGAGACCGAGGTCTGCACCATTTTCCGCAACGTACTTTGTAGCCGCGTATGCTTCTTCTATCGGGATGGGATATTTCGCTTCCGGGGAGGGTGTGTAGTTCACGAACACAACAGCTGCATTTGTCCCGTTAGCGATCTCGCGAACCAGGCGGTCATGCGTATTGCTGCTGCCGAGTATCCAGCCCCCGCCATGAAAATACATGATTGCGGGAAGCCTGCCTGTCGCATTCGGGGGGCGGACAATTCGTAGCGAGATCCTCCCGCTCGGCCCTGCGCCGATGATTCGGTTCTCAATGTTTGCGGGAAGTTTTTCAACCTGCCGGGCCTGAACCGATTCGAGCACGCCGCGCGCATCGGCTATCGAGAGTTGATATATCGGTTTGCCGCCCTGGGCGGCAAGTTCGTCCAGAAAAGCCTGGATAACTGGATCGACAACGGGTGCTTTTGCGCCTGATCTGTTTGTATCTTCAGCCATTTTCAGCTCCTTCTCAAAAGGACGATACAATCCTTCGACGTCAATTGACGCCTGCTTCTCGGTAACAATGTAAGAGCCGAAAAGTTCCGTATCAGTGATTGTGCCAAAATGGATGTGTGCCGATTGGCAAGGCAAAGGCCGCAGATGGTGGAATCGTTTGTTCTGGTTGAAAACTGCGAGCGGCACTGATTAATGCCACTCGCCTTTGAAATAATTCCGACACTCTCTATTTGATGTAGTAGCCCGAAACCCGCCAGTTCCCATCTTTTTCAAGCATCGGTGTAACGGTCTCGATCGCCGATTTCTTATTCTCGAAAGAGGTTTCAAACTGGATGACCACATATTCGCCGTCCGGAGCGCCGGGCAAAGTCGTCAAGTAGACCGCACTTTTGACTTTCCTCGACATCAGCTTTCCAAGAGGGTCTCTGACCGCCTTCAGAGACTGTACCCAATTCGATTCGGGCAGGGCATTTCTGAAATATGACGCCGCATCCTTCCAGCTTTGTCCGTAATTCCCCGAGTCGATCACGGAAAGCCATTTTTCGGCTGCCGCTACGGCGGCCTTTTCCTTGTCCGAACTTTGAGCCGCGGCAAAGCCGACCCATAGAGAAAGACACAATGCGAGCAGAATAATGGTGTGGCGTTTCATGAATCCTCCCTCGTAAATTCGTGATGTCTTCAACCATGCCTGCAATTCAGATGGGGGGATATTCAGGCGCGCTTACGGGACCGGACGATACACCCTGGAATCCGAGTCGGTCAATCAGTAGATTTAAAGTGGTAGTTACTCCTCCGCCGATCCCGGTATGGTTTCATCCTCGATATCCGGCTCCTCGCCTTCGTCAATTACCCCGTTCTCCAGTTCCGCGTCGGCAGCATCGTTTTCGGCGTCCGTAAGCTGCCGCAGGACGCTCTCTGCGACCTGGCGCGGGAGGCCGGTGCTTTCCAGTTCCTCGACCGACGCTTCCCTGACGCCGTGGATGCTCCCGAACTGTTGAAGGAGTGCCTGTCTTCTCTTCGGGCCTATGCCGGGAATGCCGTCCAGCACCGACGTGAGCAGGGCTGCGCGATGGAGGCTCTGGTAGTGTGAAATGGCGAAGCGGTGAGCCTCATCCCGTATTCGCTGGAGAAGGTGAAGGATGTCCGGATAGCGGTGCAGGAAAAGGGGATTTTTGCGTCCGGGAATATAGATCTTTTCGTAGAGGCCTTTGCCCTTTTCTCCAATGTCGCGTTCGGCCTCCTTGGCTATAGAAACCACCGGGAGCTGTTCAGAAAAGCCGAGTTCCCGCATCACGTGGACGATCGTATTCAACTGACCTTTCCCGCCGTCGAGCATCAGCAGGTCCAGCCCGGTTGCAAACGGTCGGTCGTTTCCGAGCAGTCTTCCGATTACTTCGGACATCATTGCCGGGTCGTCCGGTTCGCTTTTGAGTTTTATGCGGTAGCGCCGGTAGGAGTTCTTATCCGGGCGTCCGTCCTCAAAAACAACAAGGGATCCGACCGCGTGATGCCCCTGGAGGTTGGAAATATCGACGCACGCAATTCGCCTGGGCTGCCTTGGGAGCTTCAGCAGGCGCTGGAGACTGTCGATCAGGGCTGTATCGCGCTTCTGCCAGCGTTTGCGGCTGATGAAACGCTCGCGCGCGTTGGCAAGGGCCATGTCCAGGAGGTGCTTTCTCTCGCCCCTCTTTACCGCCCAGATTCTGACGCGCTTTCCCTTCATTTCGGAAAGCCATTCCGAAAGCATGGTTTCCGACTCCAACTGGACGGGAACGAGTATTTCGTCCGGGATGACCCTCCCCTCGAAGTAGTACTGCTGAATGAAAGCCGAAATGAGTTCCGTCTGGTCTCCCTGGGCTTCTTTCAGGTCGAAAGATCTTTGTCCTGAGTGCACTCCTTGCCGAACGAAAAGGATGATCAGTTCGGTCCTGTCTTCTTCCTGGTAGATCCCGATAACATCCTGGTCCAGGAACCGGTCCGAGACGATGTGCTGTTTCTCCAGGGTGGCCGCCACATTCCGGAGACGGTCGCGATAGAAGGCGGCCCTCTCGAATTCGAGCGCTTCTGCGGCTTCGTCCATTCTCTTTCGAAGCTGCTGCTGCAGGATATCGGCTTTGCCTTCGAGAAAAAGGACGATCTCCTCGACCATTTTGCCGTAGTCGGCTTCAGAAATCTTCCCCGCGCAGGCGCCGAGGCACTGGCCCATGGGATAGTTCAGGCAGGGGCGCTCCCGCGGGAGGAGCTTTTTGCCTTTACAGAGCCTTAGAGGGAAAAGCTGATGAAGATATTTAAGAGTATCGCGGACGGCGCGCGCGGAAGTGTAGGGGCCGAAGTAGAGCGCCCCGTCCTTCTGGAAACGCCGGACGATTTCAAGTCGCGGATAGGGCTCGCGCGGATCTATGCGCAGGGATAGATAATTCTTGTCGTCCCGGAGCACCACGTTGTAGCGCGGCCGGTATTTCTTTATGAGGCTCGCCTCCAGGAGCAGCGCTTCCTTTTCGGTCGGCGTGACCGCGAATTCGAGGTCGGCCGCTTTGGAGAGCATCATGCGTGTCTTGATGCCGACCACATCGCCGGACCTGAAGTAATTGCTGATCCTTTTTCTGAGGTCCCTGGCCTTACCGACATAGAGTACAGTTCTTGCAGGATCCCTGAAAATATAAATTCCGGGCAGGTGGGGAAAGGCGGACACCCGGTTTGCGAGCGCCGCCGGCCCGACATTGGCGGCTTCATCAGTTGATGAAAGGTCGGGACCGCCGTTTTCCGGCGAAGAAGCAACCGAGGATTCAAGTTCTGCTTTGTCTACAATTTCCGGCATAGTTTTGCGTGAAATCCGCCTGGGCGTATTCTCCGTTCATGCGCGAACGAGCGCCTCTGAGTTTCCGGCTGCTCGCGCTGGTTGTCACCTTTTATTTTGTACCATTTCGTCCGCCCGATCAATATGGCCGAGACCAACCGAACGGGGTTGCCGGACTAAAAATGTTTCTCGATCCGTTTGGAGCTGCCTGCTACCCGCAGAGCCCCGATCTTCGGTTCCCAGACGCTCGTCTGCCAGTTGTCGGAATGACTTGATTGGAGAAGCCAGGGCGGCAGGGTGATGCAGAAGTATTTTGACAGCGCATAGACGAAGGGTTCATACATCAGGCGAAGTTCGGCGAGTTTCCTGTCCGCTTCATCCCCCGTTTGGGGATGTAAGTCGGCAGCAAGGAGTCTGTTTCGGAGGTCCATGAGATCGCCGGGCGGGAGGCGGTCCGGTTCGGGTATCACCGGTTCGATGCCGAATACCAGGCAGAGGTCCACTACCGCGTGCCGTGCCATTGCAAAAGTGAGTTCAGCCTGCCTGACGCGAGCCCCTTCCAGGCCGACCATTACGAACGCTCCGGTATCCAGGATCGCGGTGAGGGCGGAAAGCCAGGACTGGTTGTCGTGCTGGGAACGAAAATAGGCGAGCACCGGATAGGAAAGATGGCTCTCGAGCAACTCTGCGGACCATTTTTCCCATTGATTGAGAAGAAGGCGGATGGACTCCATACCGTGCTCATTGTTGTGGCGTATAAGCATTTCGGCGGCAGTCGGAGGAGATCCGGCCCGCGCATCCAGAAGGGAAATGCTCACTTCCCGCCTGGAGAATGACTGGTTCAGAGCCGGGAGATATCCGATGACCAGCGCGAGAAAGCCGAACCCGATCCCGGCCTCGGCGACGGTCAGAAAGCGCGCGAGGGATGTTTCGGGCTTGACGTCTCCCAACCCCAGAGTGAAGAAAGTGGTTCCGCTTAGATACATGTTTGTGAGAAAGCTCTGGTCGCCCTTCTCC
Organism: Pseudomonadota bacterium; assembly: GCA_023416335.1. Next base: position 6,672 of record JAEZHY010000078.1, read on the forward strand.
ATAGCCGTATTTCCCCAGAAGAGAAGGCCGAAACCCAATATCAGCGAAAAAGCCCAGAGGCCCAGCAGCAGGATCAGAGAGAGCGGGCCGTAAATGCTGAGGATACCTTCTCTTCGCCGGCCAGGCGGAAAGAGATGTGCGAACGCCTTCCACGGCAGCCATGTCGCCTTATAGAACAATCGGGTTATGCGGGCCCGCCGCGTGACCCGCCGAGGAAACACCATGGTTTCGAAAGCGTCCCACAGTACCAGGACGATCAGGAACAATCCCGGAAGAGTGAAAGCGACCGACACTCGCTGCCTCCGTATGTGCAAGTTATTTGGGTACATAATATTATAAGATTGTCGAGGAGCACCCGGAGGAATCGAGGCATTTAAATGGGAGATTTTTTCTTTCCCGAGAAATCTTTTTATACAAAGTGGTGAGATGTGTGGAAATGGAGAGGTAAAAACTGAAATTGCCGGACAGCGAGAAGGTCTCGGGAATGCGCCGCAATCCGAACAATTTGATATTCAAAGAAAAAGAAATGCAACAAACCGGCCCTCAAGACGATGACTTCCTAAATTGAGAGCCGGCCGATATGGAAAAGGACGTCGTGAATCACACTGTTGCTGAGGATGTCAATTCAGTCGGTTAGTCTTAATTCCCGCTCCCTGCGCTCACGCCCTCTCTCCTGTGGGCTTCTTCAAGGACGCTCAGTCGCTGCTCGAGAAGCTCCACGCGAGCTTTGAGGTCCATGTAATCCTTCTTGCGAACCACTTCCAGGTTGTCGGAGAACTTCTTGAACGAGTTTTGAAACTTGGAGTTGAAGTCTTCCCACTCGCGCTCTCCGCTCTTGACCAGATCGTCGGCCAGCTTTTCCGCTTCTTCAGAGGAAATTTTTCCCTCTTCCACGAACATCCTGGTGGCCTCGCGAACTTTGTCCCTGGTGACTGCCACCGCGCCGATTCCGGCAAGAAAACTCTTTCTCAGCAGCTCAAGCATCGGTTCTCCTTTGGTCATTCCTGCATCGCTTCCACAAATGATCTGCACCATCTGCAAAGATGGAGCATTCTATAAAATAGCAATTCGGCCGACTCGAAGAAACAAAAGTTGAAGAATTCCGGTCGTTTTTTCCGGAGCGCGAATTCGCTGCTCAATCATGAGCACATTCTGAGAGCGCTTTTTCCACCCACTGATTCAGGCTCATCCCGGATGCCTCAGCTGCGGAGACAATATCTGCATGCAAATTATCCCTTTCCCATGCATGCCGATCTCAATGCTCCGGACATCTTATCTGAAGGCTTCCGGCGTTCCTTTATCTCTGAAAGCAGCTTATCGACTTTGTCATTTTTCTCCATCGTCTCTATCTTGTGCTCAGCGCTTTCCGCACCGATGTCGATTCGGGAGCGTCCCACCGCCTCGGAATGCAGGATCTTTTGGCGGAACTGGTCAAAGGATTTCATACTATCCTCAGACGACGTACGGCTGCCGCTTACCTTCTCCAGCGTGCGTGCCCTGCGGTGCTGCGCCATCAAGAGTTCACCCGTGGATCTGGCCTCGGTTATCTTCTGTTCCAGTCGCTGGAGGAGCCCTTTCAGGTCCTCCACCTGCTTGTCCTGCTCGGCCGACTGCTCCTCAAATTCCCCGGCCAGTTGCTGATATCCGATGTAACGTTCCAGGGCGGATCGGGCGAGTGGTTCTTCGTCTTTCGAGACGCAGAGTTCCGCCTTGTGCAGCCACTCCGACATTCTGTCCCGGTTTTCTTTCGATTTTTTCTCAAGCAGGTGTTTGTCCGCCATTGCTACCGCGATCTGGCTCTTGAGCAATTTCAGTTCCTCTTCCATATCCAGGATGACCTGCTTGATCATTTTCTCGGGGTCTTCGGCCCTGTCGACGAGATCGTTCAAATTGGCCCGAACCAGTTGTGTAATCCGACTAATCAGTGCCATCTGAGAAGCTCCTTTCCTTTCTCAAGGTAGAAGGCCAGGGGATGCTCACAATTCCGCATTACCGAACTCTATGCGCCTTTCTTTGATGTCGTCGAGGTGGATTGGGCCTCAATGGGCTTTGGCGCTTTGTCGCCGATCTGGCGCACCTTGGAGAAGAGTTCTGCAACCGTCATCCCGGAGAGTGCCTCGAAAAGGGCAGGGGCCTGAGCCGCCATTTTGGTGACATCCGATGTGAGTTTGTGTACGCCTGCGGAATCTCCGTCACCCGTCGAAACAATGGTGATTTTATCGACATTTGCCAAAGGCGTTGCAAGCGCGCGGACTATTTCGGGAAGACCCGTCAGCAGCTTGTCGATAACGGCGGCCTGGTTGTATTCCTGGAAAGCTTCCGCCTTTACGTTCATCGCCTTTGCCTCGGATTCGCCTTTCTTGAATATGATCTCGGCTTCGGCACAGCCCTGCTCGCGTACGGAAGCCGCTTTGCCCTCGGCCTCCATTATGAGACGCTGCTTTTCGGCATTCGCAAGGGTTTCGATTCTCTGGCGCTCAATTTCTGCCTGTTTCAGAACTGTTGCCACGAGTTCCTTCTCACGGCGCTGGATTTCGGCTTCCTGCACTTTGATCTGGTGCTCCCTTTCGATCTGCTGCACCTTCACCTGCTCAGCCACTACCTGCTGCTGCATGACGTTCGTCTGGATCTCGTATGCCTTGTCGGCCTGGGCCTGCTGGCGTTTCACCCCTTCGAGGTAAGTCGCCTTTTTTACCTCCAGGTCTTTTTCCGCCTCAGCCTGTTTCGCCAGCGACAAAGTCTCGGCGAGTACGCGTTCCTGGTCGGCCTGCGCTTTTGCAACGGCAGCTTCGCGTTGGGCGACTGCACGCTTTATGGCCGTATCCCGTTCGGCCTCCACAGTGGCAACGTCGGCATCGCGCTTGATCCGCGCAACATCGGGGCGTCCCATGTTGGCAATGTAATCGTTTTTGTCCCTGACTTCCTTAATTGTAAAGGAAATGACCTCGAGGCCCATTTTGTTCATATCATCGGCGCAGGTGGAACGCATGCGATCGGCGACCATCTCGGGTTCTTTTACGATCTGCTCGACCGTCAACTGGCCGATGATCCCCCGCAGATGGCCTTCCATGACAAGCCGGATAAGGCTCTCACGCATCTCGGAAGTCTTGGTGAGGAATTGCTCGGATGCCGTCTGAATCGATTCGGGATCGGATTTTACCTTAATCTGGGCCACAGCCTCAACTGTGACGGCGACCCCCTGTTTGGTATAGAGGTCCTGTTGCGGAGCAACGTCAAACGACATCAATTCAAGAGAGAGGCAACGGCACTCTTCGATCAGAGGGAACACAACCGTGCCGCCGCCCTTCACAACGCGTGTTCCGCGGAATCCGTAAACCACGATTGCCTCGTGCGGCCCGGCTTTCTGGTACAGCCTGACCAGGGCGCTGATAAAAAACAGGGTGCAAAGAATGATAAGCCCGCCGATTACCCATACATGAATAGGAAAACCCAGCATAGTCACTCCTGAATTTGGAATCCGTTATGGCTTGTTACCCATCGCTCCGTTGAAAGCAATTATTCGTTCTTTTCCAACATACGCTCCCATTGGCAGACGTAAGCAACTCCTTTCTCAAACCGGGTTACAACCACCTCTGCGCCCTTTGCAATGGGCTCTCCATTATCGCTCCTCGCACCGCAATATCTGCGTGATCCGCCCTGCGAATACACGATTTCGCCGGTACCCCCCGTTTGAATGGCGCTGCTCACAGTTCCAAGTATGCCGACGATCTTGTAGTCTGCCGGGTTCATCGTATGGTCATGAGCCAAAAGAATCCTGGCAAGAAACAGGAATACCAGAGAGGCCCCTATAACCCCGGCCGCGGTTGCAATTCCGAGGGTCAGCAGGAACCAGAGTGGGTAGACCTGGGTCAGAAGAAACCCGATTCCGCCGAACCAGGCCAGAAAGGTCATAATAGTGGGGAAATTGAAGAAAGAGGGTTGATCGCCGTATCCCCCGGCATGATGTGTGGTGAAATCATGATGAACGAAATCCATCCAGTGGGGGAGGTGGGTATGAAGGTGCAGCCCACCGGAGAGCAGAGAGAGGACACTGAAGCAAAACCCCACAATGAAGCAAATCAGGTAAAAATCCGCCCACGTCATAGGACCACCCTCAGGGTTTGAAGTCTCTTTACCTGGTAGTTCGCTGCCAATATCCTGCAGTGTGCGAACAGTTTACCACAAGTTGATATGAGGCTTCTTATAAAACAACTCTAAATCAACATGCCGGATCTCAGACTTACCAGAATAGAAGCCTCCTTGTATCGCATTCCAGTTATTGAATCTTGGAGTATGGCCGTCAATGTTATACTAGCATCAATGTTGGACAGTTACCACGGAGGCAAGCTTGAGCACAATAAGGCAGGAAATCGCGGCCCTTTTGTCGGAGGGGGAGTACGGGGCAAAGGACATCTCCAAAATCATCCGTATCAGCGAAAAGGAGGTTTATACGCACCTGGAGCACATTAACCGCTCTCTCAACTCACAGAAAATGAGGCTGAGAATAACCCCGGCGGTGTGTCTTGCCTGCGGATTTAAATTCGAAGCACGCAATCGGTTTTCATCACCGGGAAGATGCCCTAAATGTAAGGGCGAACACATTCAGGACCCGAAATATGTTATTTAACGTCAAGTGAGGTGAGGGGACCGGAAGGCCTCCGGGCCGGCGGAGTTGATTGGGATTCCGCAATCAACCGCCATGTTTTGCCGCAGCAAACACACGTTGGATTTATCCGGTAGGTCCCTATGTATTTTAAGCCCTCCGCAAGCAGACGTGCTTCGAATTCCCATGCGCGTCGATCCGGCAACCATTCCCACCACCACGGCGCCGCACCGTGCCGGCGCTTGTCATTGCCAACCATGAAATCGGCATTGGACGCCCTTGACAGTATCGACACCGCCTGTTATGAGAGGAAGTCCCTCGAGAAAAGCAATTTCCTATTATCAGGAGTGATTCAAACCTGTTTGGACGGGTTCTGCACACGAGTTCTCCTTCAAGCGGGTCTATCCGTTCCTGATAAACTTAGGGCCTGAGAGGGCCCTGGGGTGCCGCCATGCGGGCCGTGGCGCCCCTGACGCGGTGATCGAGGGCCCTGCGCCCACCATGTGACCCTGGTCTATTAGGATAGAAGTCGATTTCGGCTTTACTATTTATCCTGTCCCGCCGGGCAGTCCGCTTCCAGGCTCGCCTGAGCAAGCGGCAAAGTCCGCAGGGCAGTTGTAGAACGTGTGGGACACCGCGGCGTGTCCCGGACAGGCGTTAACCAGCATGAGGAGGTTATGATGAGACGATTCCCCGCGGTAGTATTGTTTTCCTTGTTGGCCATCGCCCTTTTGGCGGGCGGCGTTTTCGCCGCTGAACAAAAACCGGGACCCGATGGCGACATCACGGTCGTCCAGGCCCTGGACATGATCAGCTTCGACCCCATTGCCACATCCGACCTCAACAACCAGTACGTGCTCTACAACATCTACAGCCGCCTGTTCACCTTCCCCAATGACAGGCTCGCCGGCGACGTCAAGGAACTGTGCAAAGATTTCAAGCGGGTAAGCGACTCGGAATGGCATTTCACCATCTGGGACAACGTCAAGTACCATGACGGCACCACTCTGACCGTGGACGACGTGGTGTACTCCTTGAACAGAGCCAAGGCCGGCACGGCCCTCGGCGCCCTGTTCAAGCCGGTGAAAGAGATCAAGAAGGTCGACGACAAGACCCTTTCCATCACCACCGACGGCCCCTATCCGGCCATGACCTCCGCCCTGACCCACGCAGCCACCAGCATCGTGCCCAAGAGCTACGCCGAGAAGGCCGAGCAGAGCAAGGACTGGTCCAAGCCCGTCGGCAGCGGCCGCTACAAGTTCGTCAGCCGCATGATCGGCGACTCCGTGAAGTTTGAGCGCTTCGATGGCTACTTCAACAAGGACGAGCTGGCCCAGAACAAAACCCTGAGCATCAAGGTCATCCCCGAAGGCACCAACCGAACCATCGCCGTCGAGACCGGTGCCGCCGACCTGAACGCCGAATTTGTGCCTACCGACTACGAACGCGTGATAAAGAACCCCAAGCTCAAGCTGTGGGATCAGCCCTCGGCGCTGGTCTGGCACCTGGGCATGGACAACACCCAGGGCTGGTTCAAGAACAAGCTGGTGCGCCAGGCCGTGGCCTTTGCCGTGGACCGTGAGGGCTGTATGAAGGTCGGCCACGACGGCCGTGGAGTGGTCCTGTACAACAGCGCCACATTCGCTCATGCCCCCACCGTGCTCGGAGCCATCCAGAACCCGCTCAACAAGTACTCCTATAATCCGGAAAAGGCTAAGGCCCTGATGAAGGAGGCCAACTGCCCGGGCTTCACCACCCAACTCGTGGTCTTCCGCGACGAGGCCGAGCGCATGGCAACCGCGATCCAGGCCTATCTGGCCGAGATCAACATCAAGGTCGAGATCGTGCGCATCGAAAACGCAGTGTTCCCGGCTCACATCGCCGGCCACAAGGCCCCCATGTTCGTGACCTCCTGGGGCTGTTACTGGGATCCGGACATGTTCCTGTCGCGGCGCTTCAGCAAGGACGGCATCGGCGGTGTCAACCGCGTCTGGTACGAGAACCCGAAGCTCGATGAAATGATCGCGGAAGGCCGCGGCACCTTCGACGAGGCCAAACGCACCGAGGTCTACAAGCGTGTGCAGGAGTTCCTCGCGGACGAATCCCCCGAGGTGGACCTGTACGTGACCAAGGTGTACGCCCTGAGCAACGACAAGCTCAAAGGCGTGGAAATGACCGTCGAGAAGCCTTTCAACTACTATAAGCTGCACTACTAACCGCTGACGCCCGGCTACGGGCGGCGTCACGCCGGTTTAAGGCCACACCCCGTTCCCGCGGGGCTCCCCCGGAAGATGGGAGCCCCGCGGGAACAACCCGGATGGCCTCTTCCACGAGGAGAGGAAAGACCGCATGATCCGTTACATCATCAGACGGTTGCTCGCATTGATCCCGGTGATCCTGGCGCTGACGTTCATCGTCTTCACCATATTGTCCATGACCCCCGGCGATGCGACGACCATCATCCTCGGCAGCGATTACACCCCGGAGCTGGGTGCACAACTCAGGGCGCAGCTGGGACTCGATCAGCCCCTCATCGTTCAGTATTTTCACTACATCATGAACCTGTTGCGGGGCGACTTCGGAATGTCCTACGTCCTGCACGCCCCGGTGCTCGACCAGTTGAGCGTCCGATTGGCCAATACGGCCTGGGTCGTTGTCTGCGCAATGATCCTGTGCGTGTCTTTCGGCATCCCCATCGGCATTTTTTCGGCTACCAAGCCCAACTCGGTCTTCTCCCAGGGCACGATGATCTTCGGCCTTATGGGCGTTTCCATGCCGATCTTCTGGCTGGGCCTTCTGCTGATCCTGCTTTTTTCGGTGCACCTGGGCTGGCTGCCCTCCAGCGGCCTGGACCACGGCCTGAAAAGCCTGATCCTGCCCGCCATCGCCCTGGGATTCAACTACATGGCCAACATCATGCGGACAACGCGGTCCTCCATGATGGAAGCCATTCGCCAGGACTATATCCGCACGGCCCGAGCCAAGGGAGTCAGCGAACATAAGGTGATCTATGATCACGCCCTGGGCAACGCCCTCATGCCCACCATCACCATTATCGGGATGGACGTGGGAACCCTCCTGGGCGGGGTGGTGCTCACCGAGACCGTATTCTCCATTCCGGGCACAGGCCGCCTGCTGGTGGAGGCCATCAACCAGCGCGACACGCCCTGCGTCCTGGGGACCCTTGTGATCATGGCCGTCTGCGTGGCGATATCCAACCTGATAGTCGATCTTATCTACGCCTATATCGATCCCAGAATCCGTGCGCAGTATGGTGCGAAAGCGAGGAACGCCTGATGCAAGCCTCATCCACACCCAGGCCGTTTACGACCAAAAAGGAATTCTACGCGCAGTTCAAGAAAAAGAGCATAGCTCACGAACTGTGGCTGCGCTTCTTGAAGAATAAGACAGCCGTGGCAGGCTTGATCATCTTCTGCATCATAGTGATTGTCGCTCTTACCGCTTCCTGGATAGCCGACTACAACACCGTGGTAGTCAAGATGAACATCGCCGAGCGCCTTCAGCCGCCCAGTGTGAAGCACTGGTTCGGTACCGACGAACTGGGCCGCGACATCCTGGCCCGCATCGTGCACGGCGCGCAGATATCACTGCTCATCGGCATCTCGGCTATATTCGTGTCCCTCATGGTGGGCCTGGTGCTGGGCGGGACTGCCGGGTACTACGGAGGGAAGATCGACAGCGTTATCATGCGCAGCATGGACGTTTTCCTCTGCCTGCCCGACGTGCTCCTGGCCCTGGCTATCGTCGCGGCCTTCGGCAACACCAAGCTGAACCTGATCATAGCCATAGGCCTGGCCTTCTCACCCAAGTTCTCGCGGGTGGTGCGCGCGGCGGTCATGAGCGTGCGCGACAACGAATACATTGAAGCGGCGCGCTCCATCGGCGCGCGGGACAATCGCATCATCGCCCGCCACGTGCTGCCCAACTGCATAGGCCCCATCATCGTGCAGGTTACATTGTACGTGGCCAACGCGATACTGACCATCGCCGCCTTGAGCTTCATCGGGCTGGGTATCCAGCCCCCTACCCCCGAATGGGGCAACATGCTCGCCTCGGGGCGCACCTTCATGCGCGATTTTCCGCATATTGTCGTGGCGCCCGGCCTGGCCATCTTTTTCACCATTCTGGCGCTCAACCTCATGGGCGACGGATTGCGGGACACCCTTGATCCCAGGCTCAAACAGTAACGGGAGCGCCGCGATGGATGCCATGCAGAACACTTTGGAAATCAAAAATCTCACGGTGGAGTATGTCGCCGACAACGAGGTGGTGCACGCCGTTACCGGGCTTAACATCACCATTCCCACCGGCAAAACCTTCGGCCTGGTGGGGGAAACCGGCGCCGGAAAGACTACCACCGCCTTGTCCATCCTCAACCTGGTTCCCTCGCCGGCGGGCAGGGTCGTTTCCGGCGAGATATTCGTGGGAGGGCAGGATGTCTTCAAAATGTCCCCCAAGCAGTTGCGGGCAATGCGCGGCAACCAGGTGGCCATGGTCTTCCAGGATCCCATGACCTCGCTCAACCCCATCAAGACCGTGGGCCAGCAGATCGCCGAGGGCCTCAAGATCCACCGCGGGATGAGCGACAAGGAAGCCCAGCACCATGCCATGAACATGCTGGAGATGGTTGGCATCCCGGGCGCGCGCGTGTCGGAGTACCCGCACCAGTTCTCGGGGGGCATGAAGCAGCGCGTGGTCATAGCCATCGCCCTGGCCTGCGACCCGCACCTCCTGATCGCGGACGAGCCCACCACGGCCCTGGACGTCACCATCCAGGCCCAGGTGCTCAAGCTCATAAACGAACTCAAGGAGAACTCCCGGATGGCCATGCTCATGATCACGCATGACCTGGGAATCGTAGCCGAGGTATGCGACGCCGTGGGCATCATGTACGCCGGCCGCATGGTGGAATGCGGCACCTTGGCCGACATCTTCGACAACCTGCGCCACCCCTATACCCGGGGCCTTTTCGACTCCCTGCCGGACATCGGGAACAGGCGCGCCGAACTCAAACCGATCCCGGGCCTGATTCCCGATCCGGTTAACCTGCCGTCGGGATGCGCATTCCATCCCCGCTGCTCCTACGCCAAACCGGAATGCTCGCGGGACCTCCCCCAGATCAGGTGGTTGAGCGACACGCACTATGTCTCCTGCCACCTGTATAGTGAAACGGCCGAGAATATGCTGCTCCGGTAGGACGCCCTGGCGCGGTCCAGGCGGCCTTTGGGCGAAAATGCTCTGACAACGAGGTGAATTAGTTGGGCGAAATACTGCTAGAGGTGAAGAACCTCAAAAAATACTTCCACGTGGCTGCCGGAACGCTCCACGCCGTGGACGATGTGAGCTTCACCCTCAAGGAAGGGTGCACCCTGGGAGTCGTAGGCGAGTCGGGCTGCGGCAAAACCACCATGGGGCGCACTATCCTGCGGCTCATCGAGCCGACCAGCGGCGAGATATTCTTCAGCGGCAAGAATATCCGCAATTTAGACGCAAGCGAGTTACGCTACATGCGCCGGGAGATGCAGATCATCTTCCAGGACCCCTTTTCCTCGCTCAATCCCCGCAAGACCATCGCCGAGACCATCGAGGAGCCTATCCTCCTGGCCAAACTCATCCCGGACAGCGACAAGCGCTTCATGCGGGTGCTGGATCTGATGGACACCGTGGGGCTGGCCCATCGCCTCATCAACACCTACCCCCACGAACTCGACGGGGGCCGCCGACAGCGCATCGGCATCGCCCGGGCCCTGGCCATGAATCCCAAGTTCATCGTCTGCGACGAGCCGGTGTCTTCCCTGGACGTGTCCATCCAGGCCCAGATTCTAAACCTGATGAAGAACATCCAGCGGGACATGGGCATCACCTACATCTTCATCACCCACGACCTCTCGGTGGTGAACCACTTCTCCGACGACATAGCCGTGATGTACCTGGGACGGCTGGTGGAAAAGGCTCCTTCTGAAACCCTTTTTGAAAAGCCGTTGCACCCCTACACCGAGGCGTTGCTTTCGGCCATTCCGGTGCCGCACATCCACAACCGCCGTGAAAGGATCATGCTCAAGGGCGAACTTACCTCTCCCATCAACCCCGAGCCCGTCTGCCGGTTCGCAGTGCGCTGCAACCAGTGCATGGACATCTGCACCAGAGAGGAGCCGCCGCTCATTGAGGCCCGGCCGAACCATTTCGTGGCCTGCCACCTCCACAAGCCCATGGGGAACTGAGGCGCCGGACGCGGTCCCGCGACAGACAGGGCGAAAAGAAAGCGCCCTAGTACAAATTTTATGTACCGGACATGCCCCTCAGATTTCAGGGAATAGGTGCGCGGTGCAAGGTCTTAGTATGGACAGGTTTTGTCAGGCCGGAGTCGTGGCCATAGCATAAGGACCGCCAGGCAAAGTCCGTTGACGGCTACCGAGGCGACTACAGCGAGAAGATAAGCGACAGCAACACCGGTACGCTCTACCGTAAATCCGACGACAAAGAAGAATGAAAAAGCGCCTGAGCAGCCGATGATGATTCCGCGCATGAGTCCGTGTGCTGCGGCTGCACCGTTCTGTTTCTGCGCAAAAACCCCCATAATGCATGTGAATACAGGAAAAGTCGCCAGAAGGCCGCTCCATTTCGGTCCCAGATATCCCGCCCATCCCGTGATGAATAGAACTATGGCTGTCGCCGTAACCATTCTCATAGGAATGTCCCAGGATGGCGAGGCGACTTGCGAAGGACCGACAGTGGAAGGGCCTGCCAGTTTCACGGCAACCCAAAGGAAAAACAGCACCAGGACGGTCAGGACCTCCAGACGGAACGAGAGAAAAGACAAGCCCCAGGCGGCAAGAAAATAGGCTATGAAGCCGACGATCACAGGGGGCAGCCATCTCAGCCCCCTGGCAGTTCGCATGTATGCGACGCAGAAGGTCACCAGGGCAACAGTACCCAGAAGCATCCCGATAGCACCCTGTCCGGCAAAGTGCGGCCCGCGCTCGAGGGCCAGAAACAGGGAAACGGGACCGGAAGTAAGGGGCAGACCGGTGAACAGTCCCCCCGCCAAAACCCCCCACCGGCGCACGGCAAGTGTTGCCGTCGCAATCAGAAGCGGGGTCAGGACCAGTTTTAAAATCAATATATTATCCATAGATCCTGATAATGCATCAACTTCTGTGTTTCGCATCCAAATTGAACGAACAGAATTCTTGCTCAAAAGTCTCTGATACACTCAGCAACCGTCGGCAGCATACAATTCTCCCAATAGAATGCAAGTTAAACATACGCAGGGCCGGTTCTTGCTCTTTCCGACACGCCTCCTCCGCACAGGACAGTTCCTTTTCACGTCCCCCCGGCAGATGCCCCGTCTGCAGGGGAGAGCATATCCAGGACCCCGAATACAGCATTGCCTGATAAACCGGTTCTGTTTACATATCGATCCGGCCTCGTATCTTTTGAAGATGGAAATAGCGAAATAATATGTTCTAAACCTTTTCGGAGATACGGAAGTTATCCATGGAAAATATCGATTACGAAAACTTTGTTGGTATCGAGGTTGTGCGGAAGATAGTCGTGAACCGACCCGCCGACGACCTTTATCGATTTTGGCGAGGACTCGACAATCTTCCTGAAATTATGGGCGGTTTGAAATCAATAACTGTGCTCGACGAGAAGCGATCTCACTGGGTCATGGTCGGACCGTTCGGAAAAAAGATCGAATGGGATTCCGAACTTGCCGAAGATGTACCGAACCGGGAGCTTGGATGGAGAACGGTGGGAAAGTCGGATATCCACAGCACCGGTGTGATCGGATTTTCGCCCTGCCCCGACGGTCGAAGCACCGAGGTGAAGCTGCGCCTCAAATATGAGCCTCCTGGTGGACGTCTCGGTTTCGCTCTGGCAAAATTGTTCGGGAGGAAGCCGGTGCGGCAGGTAGAGGAAAGCCTGCGGAAGTTCAAAAAAATAATGGAAAACAGCTGGGACAGGAGTACGGTAGAAGACGATATTTGTCTCAGTGCTTATAGTTGTTGTGCGGCTGTCGAGAAATAAGAATCCATCGGGATGCATATGTTATCTTTTCTCTTGTGGTTTTAAGCTTGAGAAAAGAAAGAATTTCTAATAGGGAATAGGGGAACAGGGATCATCCTGAGGCGTTTGGGCGCGTTTCGGACTTTAGCGAGGGGTTGGGAAATGGAAGAGAAGCATGATCGCATCAAACACGCTAATAAGACCTACTGCGAGGGACATGCCGCGGAGGGAAATGAAATCTGTTCCTGGGAGCATATGCCGGGCTGGAAGAGTTTTCTGAAAGGCGAAATAGACGAATCCCAGCTTTCGGACCAGGCCAGGGAAGAGATCGAGAGCCTTTCGCAGTCCTTCAGCAAATACACACGGACGGATAAGGAAAAGGAAAAGAAGGTCGCCGAAGCTGCCGCTGAGGATGCCGTCAGTAAACAGAGGGCTAAAATAGCGAGCAAGATATACAGAAAAGCCTGTGTTGATTCCGGCAAGAATCTCTGCTTTTTCAAGAATTTCGATACATGGCAGGACTTCGTCCATGGAAGCATGGCCGAAGATGAGTTTTACAAAAAAGCCATGGATGAGGTGAAGAAAGCGGCGGCACAGCAGTAAAGAGTGAACAGTGAGCAGCTAACAGTGAACAGAAAAAGAGCCGCGGGTTCGCAGGCTTCAGGGGTTGTTGCCCAAATCATCGCGGCAGCCCCGAGTGGCTTGCAGAGCCCAACCTCGTCATTCCGACCCTTCTCTTCGATCAGGACAAGTTCACATCGGAATCCAGGCCTTTGGGGCGAATTAATTGTGAATTCAAGGTCTTAAAAGCTCTGGATCCCGGCTCAAAAGCACTGCCGGGATGACGGGATTGGGGGGCTCCGGCGAAAAAATACCGGAGAACGATCCATTCCATTTGGGCAACGACCCCTCCAGCCCGGCACGGAGTCGAATCAATTCCAACTATCTATCGTCTGCTTTCTCTGCCGTTTGACCTCTTGGGTTTACGCGCCAGAATTCAAGAATCCGGGTTACCCCTGTTGTGAGTTATTATACCTATCCTTCCTTTCAGACCTTACACGCTCGGGAGTCGGTGTTTTTTCAGTTCACCGCTCACTGTTCACAGCTCACTCTCAAAGCATTCCTGCCAGGATCTTGCCCGATTCCTTGAGCAGGTGCAGGACCTTTTCGGTATTTTCCTCGGACAGGCTGCCGCAGCCGCAGCTCGGGGTGAAAATCGAATGGGTGAGTATCTCCGAAAGGGTCATGTCCGACCTGGCCAGTTCGAGCGCCTGGGCCTTCCATCTTTCGCAGATTCCTGCCGGCGTTTCGGTTGCAATCACTTCCAGGTCGGATGTCGGGACGATTCCCCACGCAATGTTTCCTCCCCGGGCCATGAAGTCGAGGCATTCTTTGCGGTAGATCGCGAACTTATCGAAATAGTTGTACGAATCGAAATTGATGATGTCGAAATTTGACTGGAAGGCCAACAGCCAGTCGGTGTTTGCGCAGACGTGAACCCCGGCCAGTCCTCCGGCTGCATGGACGGCTTCGACCACTTCAGTCAGAATCTGGCGGACAAGGTCGGCGGAGATGGTGATGAAGGCCGAGGACCCGAATCCGGCCAGTGCCGGTTCATCCAGGAACATGATCACCGGGACGGCAAACTGCTTCAGGTATTCGATCTGCCACTTCGCCTTGAGTGCGAGCAGCTTGGGTATGATGTCCTGGAAACGTTCATCGAAGATCAGGGCGCGGCCGTCCTGGTCTTTGAGGCCGGAAAGCAGCGTGAACGGACCGACGACCTGGCCTTTTATCGCCCGCAGAGGGAGGTGTGTAGAGCTAAGGATCTGCAGAAAATGCCGAAACGTAGCACCTGTCTCTTTCCCCATTCGGAACCGGGATTTTTCGATTTCGAGCGAGCCGGAATCGATCGCGAGATAATCTTCATAGAAAAGGAGGTTCTCCTCATCGAACTGCGGGGTGTCCGCCCGGACGAACCGGCGCCCGTCTTCCGTTACCAGTCCCGGAAGTCCCTCGACGTACTGGTCCATCATCTGCTCGGCCGGGTAGACCGGCAACTGCGGCCAGACGGGAATTCGGGGTGCGCAATCGAGGATCATGCCTATTGCGCGGTCCCGGTCTCTTTGGGGCATGCTCCCGACGAGAGTAACGGATGCGAGTCCCTGAAATGGATTCACCTGGTTCTCCTTTCTGTATCCCGGATTGATCCGAGGTTGCTCGTTTTCCTGGCCTGAAAGCGGGGATGCGGACCGGCCTCGTTGAGAAGACCTCTTCCGCCGCTGGCGTTCCTGCCATAAACATGTTAGTATAAAAGATTAGCCGATTAACGCAAGCACGTTTCCTGACCGATGTGAAGTTCAGTTTTTTCACGAAAATCAGCGCGGCGGGCACATTCGATTCCTCGTGGTTGGCAGCGGCTGCCGCATAGACCGGTTTTGCATTTCATCAGATTATTTCAGGGGAGGAACCATGGCCGAAGATCTCAAAAAAATGTACCGCACCGTTATGGAAGATCATTTTCCGGATTCACTCCGGATCAGTTTCGGGGACCGGGAACTGGTTTATAAGAAACGCTCCTGGAAATTCCCGGACGAAAAGACAAACGAACTCATCGAAAAAGGACTCCGTTACGGTGAAAACCCCGGACAGGAAGCCGCTCTTTACGAAATGGTCGGCGGAAATCTCACGCTGGGCGGCTGCCGTTTCATCGATCCGGGAAACGGACTCGTCAGTGCAATCCGTGAAGAGGATATGCTCCAGGAAGGCAAGCACCCCGGGAAGATCAACCTGACCGACCTCGACAACGGTTTGAACATCCTGAAATTCCTGATGAAAAAACCTGCCGCCGTCATTCTCAAGCACAACAATCCCTGCGGTGCGGCTTACGGGGCCACTCTTCTGGATGCATACAACCGCGCGAACAGGGCCGACCGCATAGCGGCTTTCGGCGGATGCCTCGTACTGAACCGCTCGGTCGATAAAGCGACCGCCGAACTCATTTCGGAGAACTACCTGGAAGTAGTTGCAGCTCCGGATTTCGAAGAAGGTGCCCTGTCGGTGCTCAAGAAGAGGGCGAACCTCAGAATCATTCAGGTCTCCAGGATCGACCGGCTTTCGGATTACATCGACATGCGTTTTGTGGATTTCAAGTCTCTGATCGACGGCGGTCTGATCGTACAGCAGTCGCCCATGAACAAGATCAAGAAGGCCGAGGATTTCAAACTCGCGGAAACTACCTACCAGGGCAGGAACTACAAAGTTCAGCGCGAACCGACGGAGCGCGAAATGGCCGACCTGCTGTTCGGCTGGTTCGTGGAGCAGGGCGTAACCTCCAACTCCGTTCTATATGTCAAGGACGAGTGCACCGTTGGGATCGGTACCGGCGAACAGGACCGTGTCGGCGTTGCAGAAATCGCGGTCTACAAGGCGTACCAGAAATACGCGGATACTCTCTGCTTCGACAAGTACAAGATGTCCTACAAGGAACTCGAACTGGCAATTGAAAAGGGCGAGCGCCCCAAGGAGCAGAAGGAAGAAATCGATGCAGTAACCGCGCAGGCCAATGCGGGCCTGAAAGGTGCCGCGATGGTTTCCGATGCGTTCTTCCCGTTCCGGGACGGAGTCGACGTCGGGCTTCGCCAGGGAATCAGGGCCGTAGTCCAGCCGGGCGGATCGATGAGGGACTGGGAAGTGATCGAAGCCTGCAACGAAGCCGGAGCCACAATGGTGCTGACCGGACAGAGGGCGTTCAAACATTAGATCAATTCAAGTGATTACGGCAGCCGATGGTGGGCACTATTTTGGGGGCGCCCACCATCCGGCAATCCCGACAAGCTCACTTCTATTTAACCCCTTCAGGGTAAATATGATCGGGGATGCCCTTCTCCCGGGGTGGCGCTCCGCTGACCCCGGGCTGAAATTATTTAGCGCTTTCAGCGCAATAAGCGCTTAAGTTCCCCTGGTTCCCAAGGTCCGCCTTGGGAACCCCGTCCCGGCAGGCCGGATGGTTCCAGTACGTGCCGTGCCGCTCTTCGGGCGCCTCTATCGCAATCCCTTGGTGTGCTTCGCACCCGGAAACAATTCCGGACCACCCAAAGTGTTGCCCATCATCATTGAACGGACTACTCGCCGTCCTCTTGTTCTTCGGAACTCTTGTGCGCCGGCTTCCTGCCGGTTCTCGTTCACGAACCGGTTCGGCTGCCCCGAATCGTCTCATCCCTTTTAGCCGTGATCCCTTCGGCTTCTTCCACGATCGCCCTGTATTTGTTGTGGACGAGGTTCCTGTCGAAATCGAATTCCTCCTTCAACATGGAATCCTTTTCTTCCTGCGAAAACAGCTGCATGCAGGGCAGGAAAAAATGCCGGTCTTCTTTCTCGATGTGCACGGGATAAAAGTTTACCAGGTAGCGCATGCATTCCATGATTTTCGAGATACTTTCGTGCCTGCCCCGGATGTATTCCTCCTTAGCCGCAACCAATTCTCCGACAATACGCCTGCCTTGCCGGTGTTCCTCCATCAGTTCATCCAGTATTATCTTGAGGTCGTCCGGGAGCGGCTTGTTTCTGAGGTCCCTGAAGAGGATGTCCTCCTCCTTTCCATGATGGCAATGGTCGGTGTAGGTGCGGATAAAATCCACCGCCGTATCGATGAATCCGGGATCCACCTCCCCGGTCTGTTCGATCTTTGCAACTTCGAAACCGATCACGCGGATCATTCGTTCTATTACTCGATGCTCGATCATGAGCGGCGCCACTGGCATCATTTTTCTTTCCATTCGCCCAACCTTTCTCCGTTTTCGTTTTTAACCATACGGCAATCAGGGCTTTTTCCTGATGCCCAATCGATCGACCAGCTTGTGCAGATTGCTTCGGTGCAGTCCGAGGTCGCGGGCGGCTGCGGCCCAATTCCCGCCGTGCTTTGAGACGGCACCGAGAATCACCCTTCTCTGAAAATCGTCCATCATCTCGTGAAGGGATCTCTCTCCGGGAGCAGACTGACCTTCGATTGCGATTCCGACATCGTCGGCCGGTTCGGGTCCGGAAATCAGGTCTCCCAAATGACGGGCTTCGACGTTGACCGGTTCGGAACGCCTGTGGGCGATGCTTGCCTTGAGGATGGCCCTCGAAAGGACGTTTTCCAGTTCCCGGACATTCCCCGGCCAGCTATAAGCACGGAGCGCATCGAGTAAATCAGGGGCGAGCCTGACCGGTCCCAGTCCGAGCTGCTTGCCTGTCCTTTCGCAAAAACGGCCTGCCAGCATGGCGATGTCCTCGCGCCGTTCTCTTAGCGGCGGGACGGTGAGGGGATACATATTGAGCCTGTGAAACAGATCGGCCCTGAACCTGCCGGCCTTGACCTCTTCTTCCAGGTTGCGATTGGTTGCCGCAATGAGACGGACGTTCACCCGAATTGTCCTGTTCGAGCCTATGCGCTGCACTTCGCCTTCCTGGATCGCTCGCAGCAATTTGGGCTGAATCGACAGCGAAAGCTCACCGATTTCATCCAGGAACAAAGTTCCGCCATCGGCCATTTCGAATTTGCCGGGCCTGTCCTGCGTAGCCCCCGTGAACGCTCCCCTCGTATGGCCGAATAACTCGCTCTCCGCCAGGGTCTCCGGCAGGGCGGCGCAGTTGAGGTATAGCAGGGGGGCGTCCTTTCTTTGTGATGCCGTATGAATGGCACGGGCCGCCAGTTCCTTTCCGACCCCCGTCTCGCCCAGGACCAGGACCGTAAAGTCCGACCTCGCCACCAGTTCGATTTCTTGTCTCAGGTGGACCATCGCACGGCCATTGCCCAGAATCTCGCGTCCCTGCCTCATGTGGGCTTCTTTTGCAAGATCGCGGGCAATCAGGCCCTGCTTCTCGGCCGTTGATTCCATCTTGTCCATGAGTTCGGCAAGTTGCATTTGCGCGGAAGCCAGGGCTGCGACCGCTCTCAGGAAATTCAAATCGAGCCCCTCGAATGCCGTAGGGTCGAGAGCATCTGCAGTAAGAGTCCCGATCAGCCGTCCTTCCACTTTTAAGGGACATCCCAGGCAGGCATGAATCCGGTGCTCTCCCGCCGGGTCGCCTTCGAGCAGGCCGTCGAAAGGATCGGGTGATGGGTCGTCGGATGCAAAGCGAACAGGTCCGTCAGCTTCGCATATCGCTTTTAGCCGCGGCTCGTTCCGGATATCGAACCGGCGGCCCATTGTGTCTGCAGACAAACCCCTGGCTGCTATGGGCACCAGTTTGTCGCTTTCCAGGCACATGAGCGCGGCAGCATCGTAGGGAATCACTCTACCCAGGACATCGAGAAGCCGTCCATACCTGTCGCTCGCACTCAAGGCCCTGGTAAGGTCGAGCGCAATTGCCGCAAGAGCCTCGAAATTTTCCACCACACCCCCCCGAATTGTTTGTTGTTGAAAGTATAACAAGTTGTCCGAACTATAACAAGTTGAGAGTTGTTATTTTTACAACACTGACGACAACAGCTTGATATCGCTTAAGAAATTTCTGGCACGCTCTTTGATATAGAGTAGTCGGAAAGAGAATCCGCTCAGTACGAAAGGAGACGATAATGAGAGAAAACAAGGGCTTGGCTGTTACGGCGGGATTGCTGATTTTCGCCGCTTTTTTCGTCCTCGGCTGGTTTGGCCGTGAGCTTTATCGGAATGTTCCTCCGATTCCGAATGAGGTCGTCACAGCATCCGGTCGACTCGTCATGACAAAAAGCGATATTTTGGACGGCCAGCAGGTCTGGCAGAGCATAGGCGGGCAGCAGGTCGGGACGATCTGGGGCCACGGCGCATACCAGGCCCCGGACTGGTCGGCTGATTGGCTCCATCGGGAAGCGACGGCAATGCGGGACCTGCTGAGCCTCAAAAACTACGGCAGGGCTTTCGACAAGCTTGCTCCGCCTGACAGGGCCGCAGTCGGTGAACTGTTGAGAAGCGAAATGCGGCAAAACACTTTCGATTCCGCTACGGGCAAACTGGTTATCTCTGAGGATCGCGCAAAGGTAATCGAGACCGTGGCAGGCCACTATATGGCTCTTTTCGGAAATGATGCCGGCCTGGAAAATTTGAGGGAATCCTACGCCATCCAGGACGACGCCATTCCCGATATCGGGCGCCGCCGCGCTTTGACTTCATTCTTTTTCTGGACCTCATGGGCCGCCACGACGGAAAGACCGGGGACGGCCCTGACCTATACCAACAACTGGCCTCATGAGGCCCTGGTGGGCAACCAGCCAAGCTCCGGGACCCTTCTCTGGTCGCTCGTAAGCATAGTCTTGCTTATCGCAGGAATCGGAGCGCTCGTTACCTACAAATTGTTTTACGACCGGGATGAAAAACAGCCCACGGCGCCCGCGTCAGATCCCTTCGATCTGATCGAAACGACCCCCTCGATGCGGGCAACCGCCAAATACGTCGGTGTAGTCATCGCTCTTTTTGTGGTCCAGGTGCTTCTGGGAGCGCTTACAGCTCATTACACCGTCGAGGGGCATTCCTTCTTTGGAATCCCCCTGTCAAAATTCTTTCCCTATGCGGTTTCACGAACTTGGCACATCCAGCTTGCGGTTTTCTGGATCGCAACAGCTTTCCTGACAGCAGGACTCTACCTGGCTCCCGCTGTTGGCGGACGTGAACCGAAATTCCAGAAGCTCGGCGTAAACGCTCTGTTCTATGCGCTGTTGCTCGTAGTCGGCGGTTCTCTTGTGGGCGAGTGGCTCTCGATTCAGCAGAAACTGGGTCTGAACACGGGTTTCTGGTTCGGGCAACAGGGCTATGAATACGTCGATCTCGGCCGGTTCTGGCAGGTGCTCCTGTTTGCAGGGCTGCTCCTGTGGTTGACGCTCATGCTCAGGGGATTCTGGCCCGCCCTGGCGCAGAGAGGCCACAAGAGACAACTCGTCCTGCTGTTTGCCGGAGCGGCTACCGCCATTGGGCTGTTCTATGGAGCAGGCTTCTTCTATGGGGCGAGAACGCACCTCACCGTCATGGAATACTGGCGCTGGTGGGTCGTTCACCTCTGGGTCGAAGGCTTCATGGAAGTGTTCGCAACCGCCGCTATGGCCTTCATCTTCACGCAAATGGGGCTTATCCGGGCTGCAAGCGGAGTCCGGGGAGTGCTCGCGGCCTCGGCAATATACCTCTTCGCAGGAATTCCGGGGACTTTCCACCACCTCTACTTTGCAGGCACTCCGATTTCGATCATGGCTGTGGGCGCAACGTTCAGCGCTCTGGAAGTGGTCCCGCTGGCGCTCATCGGCTTCGAAGCCTGGAGCACCTATCGCCTGGGTCTGGGCGCGCCCTGGATGGAAAAATACAGGTGGCCGGTCAGGTTCTTCCTGGGCGTGGCATTCTGGAACCTTGTCGGGGCCGGTGTTTTCGGGTTCCTGATCAATCCGCCCATTTCGCTCTACTATCTGCAGGGCCTCAACACCACGCCGGTTCACGCGCATGCGGCCCTGTTCGGAGTGTACGGCCTGTTGTCGCTCGGCCTCGTGCTCCTGGTGGCAAGAAGACTCGCACCCCTGGGTGAATGGCGGGATGCGCCGCTCAAGATCGCTTTCTGGGGAATGAACGCCGGCCTCGCGCTCATGATCGCCCTGAGCCTTCTGCCGATCGGGCTTATGCAGGCAGCGGCGAGCATCGACCAGGGGATGTGGTATGCCCGGAGCGCCGAGTTTCTTCAACAGCCGGTGATCGTGACCCTGAGATGGCTGCGCATGGTCGGCGACGTGGTCTTCATGTTCGGAGTCGGATCGCTTGTATGGTTCTTCATAGGGCTCAAGACGGGATGGTCTTTTAAGAAGAAGGCTTCAGAAGAGGCTGTTCAGAGCCCGACCATGGTCCTCGAACCCAAGTATGAAAAATTTTAGCGAAAATATAGAACAGGAGAGCTGTTATGAACGCAATAGATGAACTCAGAGCCGAACATGAAGGCATAAAGGTATCTCTCGAAATTCTGGACCGTATTTCGAGACGTCTGGACGGGACGAGCAATGGGGAAATCCGGGACCTGGAAAGCCTGGTGGAGTTCTTCAGAGTTTTCGTGGATTCGTGTCATCACGGGAAAGAGGAAGGCTTGCTTTTCCCGGCGTTGGAGGCGGAAGGCGTGTCGAGGGAAGGCGGCCCGATCGGGGTGATGCTCAGGGAACACGATCTGGGACGCTCACACGTGCGGGGAATTGCAGACGCGATCAAGAAGGACCCGGTGCACAACCCGGAAGCGGCCAGGGCGGTCAGGGAGCATGCAGAAGAGTACATCCGCCTGCTTCTCGCTCATATTGAAAAGGAGAATGGAGTACTGTTCAAGATCGCGGACGACTACCTGCCCTCGGAAATCAAAGATGGGCTGGCTGAAGGATTCGAACGAATCGAGACGGAACGCGTGGGAGTCGGCAGGCACGAAGCATTCCACAGGATGCTCGAGGATTTGCAGAAGAAATATTTGAATTGATAAGCCCACATTGCGGCACGGTTGGGAAACCGTGCCGCAACTTTATTTTGGAACCAGAAGAAATTGGGCCGTAAGGACCCTTGGTCGAAACCTTTTGCGCTATGCGCCCGGATTCGAGGATTCGGGCTACCCCTCAGGGGATATGCAAATTTAGGCCGTAGGATGGGTGACAACCCATCGTTTTTCGGAACGCCCGGGAATGATTGACCGAGAGGCATAGGTCGGTGCCTGGAAGAACGGGAGAGTCGTTATACGGAAAAAAAAGTCGTATTGGACAGTCCTTGAGCTTCCCGGCGGCTGAGAGGGGAAGGCGCCTAAAAAACGATGGGTTCCCGCTCCGCTCCCACCCATCCTACGGCCTTTTCCGATTGAT
>JAEZHY010000079.1 GCA_023416335.1 Pseudomonadota bacterium
CCTGGGCACATGGGATTATGACCTGACCACAGGCAAGATCAACTGGTCGGATCGATGCAGGGAACTTCTCGGCGTATCCCCCGGCGTCCCAGCCGACTATGCCACCTTTCTCAATCGTTTGCACCCCGATGACAGGGAACGCGTAAACAGCCTGGTTCTTGCGGCTGCCGACCCGACGGGCGATGGTTCATATGAGGCCGAGTACCGCCTTCAGTTGCCCGATGGAACCGAACGCTGGGTCATGGCCAGAGGAAGAGTAGTTTTCGATACTGTGGACGGACAGCGCCGGGCCGTTCGATTCATCGGCACCGGTCTGGAAGTCACAAGCCGCAAGCTGATGGAGGAAGCCCTGCGTACAGCGCGAGACACACTGGACAGTCGCGTGCGGGAAAGAACTGCCGAACTGCGGAAGAGCAACAGGGCGCTCAAGGAATATGCGGCAAGGCTCGAAAAACTGAACGCAGAACTCCAGGAATTCGCCTTTGTGGCCTCTCACGATCTTCAGGAGCCTCTGAGGAAGATTCAGACCTTTGGGGACATGCTGTCCTCAAAATGCGAGGACAAACTCAACCCGGAGGGAAGGGATTACCTCCGTCGAATCACAAAATCGGCTAAGCGCATGTCCGATCTCATAAAATCCCTTCTGGATTACTCGCAGATAGCTAACAAATTGAATCCGTTTGAGCCCACCAACCTTGCGGAATCGGTCCGAAACGCGCTCAGCGAGCTGGAACCGATAATCCAGCAGAAAAGTGCGAGGGTCGAGATAGGCATGTTGCCGGTCATCGATGCGGATCCTCTTCAGATTCGTCTACTCTTCCAGAACCTCCTGCACAATGCAGTGAAATTCCACAAGCCCCTGGAAGCTCCGTTCATAAAGGTTCATTCGCTGGTACAAGGTAAAAGGTGCAGAATATTCGTCAGGGATGAAGGAATCGGCTTCGACCGGGAATACGCGGATCGCATATTCAGACCGTTTCAGCAATTACACGGAAAAACCGCTCCTTACGGCGGGACGGGTATGGGCCTCGCAATATGCCGCAAAATCGTTGACCGCCACGGAGGAAAAATTGCGGCAGAGAGTCAACCCGGCGGCGGCTCGACTTTCATCATTGAACTCCCGTTGAGGCAAACCGGCAGGGGACGGGAAAAGGCGGTATAGAACCTAATTCACTGAAACTCAGGGAAACAGACATTCTCCTCGGTCACGCACTCAAAACAATCGGGTCTAATACAGCCGAACCAGGCTCCTTTGCGATGAATTACATTTTTTCGGGATAAATCTGAAGCAGCTTTCCGAACCATAATCTCATTATTGGGGAGCCATGAAGCAGATCCGGAAAAAACTTGTAATGCCATAGAATGTAAACCGATATTCACAGCAATCAAAATGATCAGGCAAGTGATAAGGAATTTTTCATCCTTAAATCAGGAATTTTCCTAATTGACAAATCTCAAGGCATAAAACGATAATGTCGACAGTGTTGTCCCCCCTCCCTGAAGTGAAGGCCTGGTTCCGGTAGCCAGGCCCTCAATTTTTATAACGAATGTTTTCAAGATTATTCGATATCAATTCAGTTTTTCTGTCTACTTCATACTATGATCAGTTCTATCCGGCTAACTTTACGACTATCAGCTCTTACCTCCCCTGTTCTCCCAGGCCGAATATAAACCGAACCCGTGTCACCGCTATCCGCCCGCGATGAAGGCGACAGGGCTGTCCCGGCAGCGTTCACTGGTTCTCCTGCGATTCGATGTTTACGATTTGTTATATGCCGGCAGGGTTTTTACCTGATGAGAGGAGCTGCCGATTCAAGCTCCAGGTTAATCGCTGCCGACGCCGGGAGGACTCATCAATGCCTCGAATTCGAATTGGAAACATTCACCTGCACTATGAACTGACGGGATCGGGCCCGCCCCTCGTTTTCCTGAGCGGCCTCGGAATGAGCACGCCCGATTGGGAGGAACAGGTCGCCTATTTCTCGAAAACATACACCGTGCTGACTTTCGACCCTCGCGGGCATGGGAAGTCGGACAAACCTTGCAGTCCATACTCCATTCCTTTTTTGGCAGCGGAAGCAGCAGTGCTGATCCGTTCTCTCTCGCTGTCTCCGGCTCACATTGTCGGACTGTCGATGGGGGGCATGAGCGCTTTCCAGTTGGCAATCGCCGCTCCGGAATTAATCAGGACTATGGTAATCGTGAACAGCGGACCGAACTTCTTCACCGCCACATCGGCGCAAAAAATGGAATTGGCCGGGAGGGAGCTGATCATCAGAATTCTTGGGATGCGCAGGATGGGTGAACTCCTCAGCAGAGCATTATTCCCGAGACCCGATCAGTATGCATTACGAAGTCGGATCGCGCGGCGCTGGGGCGAAAACGACAAATGTGCATACCTGGCCACACTGCGCGGTTTCAAAGGTTGGAGCGTTGTTCCGTATCTACACGAAATCGAGCACCCTACGCTGGTCATATCCGCGGATGAGGATTACACACCGGTAGCATACAAGGAATGGTATGTCGCCAGGATGCCAAATGCGAAACTAGTTGTCATACCCGATTCCCGGCATGCCACCCCGCTCGATCAGCCGGAACGGTTCAATCGCGTTCTGGATGAATTTCTCAGGCAAAATCGCTGAAAAACATGCTCCAGGGCAACTCTGAGCAAACGGAACACGAAGGTCTCGGTTCGCCCATGCTTTCCCGTTCCGGGCTGTCTGTTGCCCGGAGGCCTCAGCTATGTCACGAGGGGAGTGTTCGAAAGATTATGCGGTCGGCAACTGCCCGTTCCGTTCGAATGCTTTCCACTCTTTCCTTTTCATCGGACGGACGTTGGGTTCGCGGCACTGAGGGCATCCCTGATACTGACCGTCGCGGGATTGCCTCCACATGGTATACAGTATGCCGGGTAGGATAAAACAGCACCAGAGTGTGATTTCCATTTTGCGGGTGCCTTTGGATATTCCCTTGCTTTCCCCGACGTAATTACATTTTGGACAGATGATTTTCATTTGCGCTCCTTTTTCCATTAAGAATAGCCGCTTTCTATAAAACTTTCACCGCATCTTGGCAACTCTTTTGCGGCATTTATTCATCTATGTGATTCCTCGCATTTCCCCTGGCACCCGGTCCAATCCAGTCCCGGAATTCCAGGCATCGGCATCCGCCATAGCATTCCGAAAGCCATATACGCCACCTTAACCGAAACCGGGTCGGAAGTGCCTGCATTCCAGGGGAATTGAATAACATTGGTTCTTTCCCAAATTCTGGTAAAATTGCAGCCTATGCTCCAAGCTGCCGACCGGGGTGGAAACGGCCCCGACAAATGCTGTCCGACACCTTGGCATCCGAAGTGTCATTATGGGGAAACTTGCAAGCAATGACCGCACCTGAAGATCATAATACGTCCCGGCTGAAGCTCGAACACGAGATCTATGCCGATTTGGCCAGAACGCTCACATCCACCCTCGACCTCTCCGAAGTACTGCAGATAATCATGCAGAAGGTCTGTGAACTGCTCTCCCCGGACAACTGGTCCCTGCTCCTCATGGAACCCGATGGGGAACACCTCCGGTTCGAGCTGGTGGTCGGAGAAGGGAGCGAGGTCCTGACCGGGCACAAGCTAAAGGTAGACGAGGGAATTGCAGGCTGGGTGGCACGCAACGGCGAAGCAATCCTGGTCGAGGACGTGCAGAAAGATCCCAGGTTTTGCAGCCGTTTCGATGCCCTGTCATGCTTTGAAACGCGCTCGATTGTCTGTGTTCCGCTGAAAAACAGGGGGCGGGTGCTCGGAGTTGTCGAATTGATCAACAGACTCGAGCAGGCATCTTTCACCGAACGCGATATGGTCTCGCTCCAGACCATCGCGGAATACGCCGCAATCGCAATCGCCAATGCGGATCTATACCGAAAAGCGCAGTGGCTTTCGATCACCGACGACCACACCTCTCTTTTCAACGTGCGCTACCTCTATGAAGCCCTCGACGGTGTGCTGCGGCGTGCGGACGAAGAAGGCAGCGAGGTCGGCATGATCTTTTTCGACATCGACCGGTTCAAGCATGTCGTGGATACCCATGGTCATCAACTCGGGAGCAAGGTGTTGAGAGAGGTCGGACTTCTTCTCCGAAAACTGGTCCGGCCGGAGGATATTCCCGTTCGCTACGGCGGCGATGAGTTCATTATCCTGATGCCGCGTACCGGGAAAAAAGAGGCACTGGATTTGGCGCAGAACCTTCGCGGGCAAATCAAAGCGGCTTTCTTCCTTACCGAAGAAGACATCAACCTCCAGGTCACTGCTTCCTTCGGCGTGGCATCGTATCCACGCGATGCGAAAAACAAAACCGAACTCCTGGGCCTTGCCGATTCGGCCATGTTCAAAATAAAGGAAACCACGCGGGATTCGGTCGGCTCCGCCTGAGGATAGACCCCTGTGGATTGTTTCTCTTGCTCGGTCAATGGTGGAATGCAAAACAAGTAAACGGTGAGTCGTGTAGGGTGGGCACAAAGCCTCACCGTGCCCACCGTCCGGCGTATCCGACTGATATGGATGCGGGGCCGGCAGGCTTCTCTTCAGGATTGAATTGGAATGAGCTTCAAGTTCAACAGAAATTGCTGGGTGGAGTCGCTCGAAGAGAGACTGTTTTGTTCAAAGGCAGGAGACGAGACAGAAGTTTTCTCAACCAATGGACCTCCATCGGGCGAAAATGGGGCCGCGGCCGCTGAGCCTGCTACTGTCGAGGAGATGATTGCGGGAGCCCGGAACCTCTTTGCCCGGTATGGCGACGCCATACAAAAAGACGAGTGCATCGGCAGGCTGATCGATAGTTTGAAAACGAACCTCGAAAACTCCGCCAAGTGCATGGAGGGTCTGGGAATATTTTGCGCCTGCGCCCGCTGTGACGAAACCTCACCTGCAGGAAGCTGCTGCAGCAGGGGGCTGGAGAGGAAATACAGCCCTGTCCTGCTTCTGATGAACTTAATTCTTGGCATAGGTCTGCCAGAGCGGCGTTTGCGCGAAGACAGCTGCTATTTCCTGGGCCCGAAAGGATGCTGCCTCAAGGTGAGACACGAGTTGTGCATCGATTACCTCTGTCCTCAACTGGAGGAAATGCTGGGCCGTGAATCTCTGATAAAAATACAGACTATCTCAGGTGAAGAGATAACTTCGGCTTTTCTTTTGTACGAAGCGGTCAAGGACAAGACAAGAAAGCTCCTGCCCCCGGAATAAAACAAAGGGGCCGGCCGCCTGGGCCAACCCCTCTCAAACCCCGCGCCACTTCTTCAGAGGCTCGGGAGTTCACTCTCCGTTCCAACAGCCAAATTAAGCCTCGGGCAAACTGGAAAGTCCTGGATGGTGATGAGCAGGTTTTGTCGTCCGGAGGATTCAGTTCCCCCGGACGCCCATATTCTTGCGCTTGCCCCCGGTTTACTCTGCCGCCTTACTCGGGAACGTCATGGCTGTAATCGTAGCGGTTGCTCCCAACCCCGCTCGCGACGGAAGCTGCGCCCACTTTCGGTATGGCCTGAAGATAACTGTAAATCGCATCGAGATCGTCATCGCTCATGCTCTCGAAGACGGCCCACGGCATCTGGTAACCCTGGTTGTATTGATTATACTGAGAATACTGTCCGTACCAGTCATCATTGTCAAAACCAGAATAACCGCCGTATCCGCCATAGTATCCGTTGTTGTACATGGGCCCGCAAAGCCCTCCGTATACATCCTGGCAATAGGGGTTGTCGTAGTACATTCCATAAATGTCGCTGAACTTCCAGAAATTCGGGTTGTACTGCATACCGTCAAATCCATACCCCATACCGCCTCCATACCCCATACCGCCTCCATACCCCATACCGCCAAATCCATACCCCCCGTAATTCCCGTAGTAGGGGTAATGATTCCAATCGCTCCACTGCCCACCGCATCCGCCGGAGAACCCACACCCTCCATAGCTGTTCCAGCCGTCCCAGCCACTGTTCCAGCCGTTGTGCATGAGGTCTCTGAATCCATAAAAATCATAGCCGCCGGGCATGCCGTCGGAATAGGCGGTGAGATTGCGGGAACAATAGGAAGAGCCATAGCAGACTCCCCCCATGTATCGGTCGTAGTCGTAATAACCCTCAGCCCCCACCATTTGGCCCGTATGGCAATTGGAGCAGTTGTTCTTGCCTACGAGATAGCTTCCGTACCCGACCCGGTCCCATTTGTTTTGATCGTAAGTCAACGGCACCGGACTCATGTTCAAGCCCTGGGTTGCCAAGTTGTAGTACTCAGCGCTGACAACCTGGTCTGCGGAGTAAGCCGTCGGCGACAGGAGCAGCGAGGCACCACACAACACCGCAATAATCATGATACTTCCGCGAAAAACACTCTTAAGCATACGTCCTCCTTTTTGTCCGAAAGTCCGTGGAGACCACCATCCTGAACTGGGACAATAAGAAAAACAGGGTCGAACCTCAATTATGTGAACCCGGTAAATACCTGAGGGCTCGGTAGTAAATGGACTCAGACTTTTCACGTATTGGAAACTGCCGGAATAAGTGCAGATCTAAAATTGACGAACATGGTTCCGGGCAAAATGTCGCCGGGCAAGGGAGAGCGCAAAACGTACGGATAAAAACGTCAGTAAATGTTGCAGCTGAATTGTGACAAGAATGTCAGAAATGGATCTATATACGATTGTCCGAGCACAGGGAAAAACGAACACGAAGGGGACACAAAAATTGTACAGATTCTCCAGAGCGGCATAAACTGGTCATGGACCAATAGGCGTCATTCCGTTTCCTTTTCGTCGCAGCTGTGCCGATAGCATCCCAAAGGCTGGACAGCGTCCGCACTTCGAAGTGCAAGAGCTTTTTTCCGTATTCTCCCGCGGCAAATAATAGTAAGATCGCGCTCCGCAGACCAATAACAGCAAACTCCGGATGAGTTCATGCGATTCCGCTTACAATCACTTGCGGCAAGCTTCTTTATCCTCCTCACCGGCGCGGCCGGCCTCATCTACGAAGTCACATGGCAGAAATGCCTCAGCATGACTCTGGGCTGCGATACCATAGCTAGTGCGATCATCCTCGCGACATTTCTGGGCGGATTGTCAATCGGCTATTTTCTTTGCGGAAAAATGACTCTCGTCTCGAAAAATCATTTCAAACTTTATGCGCTGCTGGAAGCTTTGATCGGTATCTGGGCTCTCTGCTGTCCCAACATTCTTAGCCTGTTGCGACAACTAACGGCAGACTGGAGTTTCGATCCTGCGCCTCTGATGATCCTGCAGGGCATCTTTTGTTCGGCGGTCCTGATCGGAGTTCCCACCTTTTGTATGGGCGCAACCGTCCCGGTGCTTACTCGTGCGATTTCGAAAAGTGTTTCCGAAGCCACAGGGGTTCATGCCAGAATATACGGTCTCAACACGGGCGGGGCTTTCCTCGGCACCCTGGCCGCAGGCTTCTTTCTCATACCTGCCCTAGGGATTTCTAACACTCTTCGTTTGACCGCCCTGTTCAACCTTTCAGCCGCCGGTTTCTTTTACATCATTTCGAGGTCCGCCGCTACGCCGCGCACTCATGAGATCACGCTCCGAGACAAACCGGCAACGAACTCTCTCCCCAGGTACGGCCTCCCGAGGTATCTGCTCTATGGCGTGGCATTTCTGAGCGGCTTTTATGTAATGACCCTGGAAAACGTTCTCATCAGGTTGATGAATCTCTCCTTCGGCAGTTCTTCTTACTCGTTCTCGATCGTAGTAGCCGTTTTTGTACTGGCCATTGCCCTGGGGAGTTACGCCTTCAGCCGTTTGAAGAAAGTCCCTGAACTCACCCTCTATTTCAATCAATTGTTGATCTGTTTCACACTCCTCGCGCTCTACTTCACTCTGGACACCTGGCCCTACTGGGCGCACCTGATTCGCCTGCCGTTTGAGTCAACGATAACGGGATTTTGGTTCTTTTATGCAACGGTTCTTGTCGTTCTCGCAGTCCTCTTGCTCGTTCCTGCCGGACTCATGGGAGCTACGGTGCCGATCGTCTTCCACATGCTCAAAAACGAACTGCGCCGGGTCGGCGCTCATTCCGGTTCCGCTCTTGCGCTAAATACTGTGGGAAGTCTTTCAGGGAGCATTGTCGGCGGAATCTTCTTCTATTACTTCTTGAATAACGGTGGTGTCTTTCTTTCCGCCGTTCTGCTCGTAGCTCTTTCAGCATGCTTTTCTTCATGGAACCTGCCGATCAGGTTCCGCTTTGCCTCTGTTTTCCTTGCCGCCGCGGTTCTTGTCCTTACGGTCCATCAGCCCTTTTTTGACGAGAAAAGATTTGCGGTCGGAACATTTCGGATGAGGATGCCGCTTCTGAGTTCGTTTAGCGGCCCCAAGACCTTCTTCCGTGAATTCCATGCCGACAACGGCATATTGTTTTATGAAGATTCCCCGACCGGGACGGTCTCAGTAATCCAGTCACCTCTCCAGCCATGGTCCGAGCACAGACCCCTCGCAATTATGGTCAACGGCAAATCGGATTCGTCAACTGTCGGAGACATGTACACGATAAGGCTTGCCGCCCACATTCCGGCTTTGCTCTCCCGGCAGAGGAGCAAAGCTTTGGTCGTCGGCCTGGGCACCGGCGTCACGGCCGGAGAGTTGAGTCTTTATCCCGATATAGCGGAAATCGACGTTGCGGAAATTTCACCCGCGGTTGTCAAAGCTCTGCCCCTTTTCGGCGCGTTCACCCATTCGGTTCAAAATGATCCCAGGCTGCACATCCACACCGCCGATGCTCTCCGAATGATGGAAAGAAGCAGGGAAAAATGGGACCTCATCATTTCCGAACCCAGCAACCCCTGGGTGAACGGTGTGGATACGCTTTTCACCCGGGAGTTTTATCAGATCGCAAAACGTCGGCTCAGCGAGGGAGGTAAGCTGCTCCAGTGGATTCATATTTATGAAGCCAATGAACTCATGATCGGGATGATCATGAACACGATACGCCAGGAATTCCCTTTTTGCCGGGTATTCATGTCGCAGGCCAACGACCTCCTAATCCTCGCGGCAAGCGATCCCATAGGCATGGAAGATCTGGCCGGTGCTGAAATTGAAATAGAACGCAACGAACAGGTCAGATCATCTCTGGACGCCATCGGTTTGGGCTCGCTGGATTCCATTCTGCTCCGTGAGATATGGTCCCCTACCTTCGTACGCACCCATTTCAGCTCCTGTCCGATCCAGACGATGGATAAGCCCATACTTCACTATATTGCCGGAAAGGCATATTTTCTGGGAGGAAAAGTGCCAGAACACTTCATCTTAGGGTCTTCAACCGCTACTTTCACAGGCGAATATCTGCTCTCGGCGCGATATCGCGGAGCGAATTCCCTCCCGCTCTCACCGCGTTCATTTAGCACACTGCTGCCGTCCGCGTGTGACAGGACGCACGGAGAATCATTTTGCCTTCCAATGTATGAAGCCCTTAAACTGAACGCATATCTGCGCGCCCCTTTCTGCTATCCTCTATCTGAAGAAGAATCCAGAAAATTCGATGTAAACCTGCTGCATGAAATAATAAACCAAAAGTCGGGCCACAGCGGAGTACTTGCAACGGCACCAAATGCATCACCGATGAAAAAAGCGGTTGCTCTCCTGAAGCAAATCGAAAGAACAAGAAACTGGATAGTGCCTTATAGTCGGAATGGACTCTGCAATCTTCTTAAGGAAGGCTCATTGCATTCACACCGCATTCCTGAGAAAACTTGGTTTGCAATGCAGTTGGCTCGTATTCTTTCAGAAGATCGTATCAGTTGGAGGCTCGGAGGAGCCGTTTTCCGACCCGATTGCAAATGACAATGATTATATTTTTTGTTAACCGAATAATAAGAGTAGTTAAAAAGAGTGTAAAATTCCATAGAAGCCCATTTCCAAAAAAAATTGTATTCTCCTGGTTATGCACCTGTCCATTTGCTTGATCTAATTAGTGTATCTCAAATCTTAGGTATCTTTATCACCCTTTTCCTCACCCCTAAAACACCCATTTACACTCAGTCCACTTGAAATTTAAGTGGCTGTGCAGCGAATATTTCTAACCTGCTTGTATATTTGTAACGATTAGAAAGCGCAACTGCCGACGCCCCATGAACAATAGGAACCTGTTCACGTTCGCGGCGGAAGGGCAGTGGTGCCCGGTCTGCAAGCTTGTTCCGTGCTGGGGTTTGTCTTTAGAAATTAATTCGGCTCGTTGCATGTCCCTTGACTATCAAAACGGATTCGACTAGGGTGCCCATTGGGGTTGTTCTTTTCACTTGTCTATATTCCATTTACCGGAAAATTCTGGTGTAAATACAATCAACAAGAGGTGCCCTCGCTCCCTTGTGTCGATCGTCCTGTATCGCCGTATAAAGGTCGTTTTGGGTGAACTTTAGTCAATAAGGTGAAGGATGTCCGAGATTACCCTTTCAGAGTACGATGCTCTATACAAATGGCTCACCCCGAGGGCCCGCAAGCATTTTCTGGGCATCTATGAAAATCTGTTGATCTCTTCGACTTCAGCGGATGTCGGAAGCCTGTTGGTCTGTTCAGCCAATCGCGGCGAGGGCACCACGTCGGTGGCAATGGGGATCGCGCTTGCAGTGAGCACCCAGCGCAATGTTCCGGTTCTTCTGGTCGATGGAAATTATCATGACCCGCAGGTTTGTAACATGTTGAGGACCTACGGTCCCGCGGGAATCGGGGACATTTTGGCCGGTCGTATCGATATAAATTCGGTCGCTCAGCCGACAATGGTTCCATGCCTTGCGGTAATGGGGACGGGTGTCCTGCCCGCCAGCCATATTTCCCTGCTGGAAGCTCCAAATCTGCGCAACCTGCTGAAGAAAATGAATCAGCAATATCCACTTGTCGTTATTGATGGCCCTGCCGTCAACCTGTTTCCCGAATCGGTTCTTTACTCTTCCCAGGTAGATCGTGTTTTGCTGGTGGTTCATTCGGGAGTGACGCGTATTCCGGTAGTAAGCGCAGCCCTTTCCAGGCTGAGTGAAGCCAAGCGTATCGAAGTGATTCTCAACCGGCGGCTTTACCCCATTCCCCATTCGATCTACAGGAGATTGTAAGAATGCCCCCCCGCACAGCAGTAATTCTGGTGGGCGGACCTGCCGTCTTTAGCGGACACAATCTGGCAGACAGGCCGAGGATTCTCCTGCCAATCGCAGGATATCCACTACTGACCTACATGGCATCCAATCTTCACAGGGCTGGAGTTGAGCGTCTCATAGTCTGTCCGACACCTTCCGAGCCCGAATTTCGAGCCACCATCGAACGGGCGTTGCAGGACATCCCATTCCGGTTCGAAACGATCGTACTGGAAGCCATGCTGGGCACCGGAGGATCGCTCAAGCAGGCCGAAGATCTGCTCAGGGGAGAAAGTTTCTGGGTCCTGGGCAGTGACGCTTTCATGCGTGCCGACCTGCAGGAGATGATTTCTCTTCATCGGAAGAGAAAGAGCCTGGCAACTCTTGCCGCGGTGCGTCTGCTGAATACTCCCTGGCAGATGGAGCGGGTGGAAATGGACCCGGAGAAGGGTGTAAAAACCGTCCATCGGATGCATCCATGCCAGGAAAAGCGCAGCATGTTGCGTCCG
Organism: Pseudomonadota bacterium; assembly: GCA_023416335.1. The sequence continues at coordinate 11,620 of JAEZHY010000079.1, forward strand.
ATCAGCCTCTATCTGTTCGAACCGCAGATTCTCGATCTGATTCCTCCAAATTCCTACTACGATCTCAAGGAACAACTCTTCAGCACCCTGTATAACGCGGGCAATCCCGCATCCGTCTGGGAAGCTCCGGAGCATACACGCACGATTGTGAGCGTCGACGAGTACATCGCCGCAAACCAGGATCAACTTCTCGGAAGGGTTAGATTTCCGGAACTGGAAGACGGTTCCTTTGCGGACAATTCGGACGTCCGGTTTCTCGGACCGGTTGCGGCCGGAAAAGGGTTGCATCTCAGCGAACGCGCAACCGTGGTGGGACCTGCGGTAATTGAAGATATCAACGTTGGAGCACAATCCGTTATCGTCGGATCAATCGTGATGCGCAATGCGCAAATCGGGGCGGGTGTGCACCTGAATCATTGTCTGGTGGGAGAAGGCGCAGTCATAGAAGACGGCGTTTTCCTGCGGGATGTGGTAGTTCCGATGAACAGCCGTGTGACTCGCGATTCGGCGGAAACCATCCCCTTGGAGACGGATATCCGCTCGAATGCGCCCCTCCTCAAGTGGATGAATGAAGGTCTTTCTTCAGGCCTGGTATACAGGATAGCCAAAAGAGCGGTTGACCTCGCATTCGCAGTGCCTGCGCTTTTCGTTCTCTCCCCGCTCATGTTGCTCATCGCGCTTGCAGTCAAGCTGGATTCGCCCGGCAAGGTCTTCTATACCCAGACCCGTTGCGGTAAAGGCGGCAAGAAGTTCTCCATGGTGAAGTTCCGCACGATGGTAAGCAATTCAGACCAGCTCAAGCGGGAATTGAAATCGCTGAACGAAGTCGACGGTCCCACTTTCAAACTTACCAACGATCCGAGGGTTACAAGGATCGGTAAACTGCTCAGGGAGACCAACCTCGATGAAATTCCTCAGCTGATCAACGTGATCAATGGGGACATGAGTCTAATAGGCCCTCGACCTCTGTCCATGGACGAGATGTGTTACAACCCAATGTGGCGCGACACTCGTCTCCGGTCCGTCCCCGGATTGACCGGCCTGTGGCAGGTGGAGGCACACTCGAAAGCACAATTCAGTGAATGGATCAGGCACGATTTGACTTATGCGAAAAATGCTTGCGTCTCATTTGACACGCAGATATTTTTCAGAACCCTGAACCGCTTTACATCAGACATATTCGATTTCTTATGGAAACCAAAAAAACAATCAAAAGCGTAGTTTTTCTGGTCCTGCTTCCTCTGTGCCTGGGCTTACTCTATGGTTGCGCTCCGGGAGGCAAGGGTGCCGGCGTCATGAAGGTTACCGCACCCCAACCGGCATACCCTGCCGATAAACCCAGCCAGGACGGCGATTTCCGGATTAAAGAGGGCGATGTTCTGGGGCTTGTTTTCATGAACAATCCCGAATTGAACTCCGAGCAGGTTGTGCGGCCGGACGGCAAGATCACCGTCAAGCTCATTGGAGACATGGTTGCGGCCGGGCTGACTCCGATGGAACTCGAAGACGCGATCCTCAGGCGGTACGTGGATTTTGTCGCAAATTCCCGCTATACCAGGGTCTTCAAAGAGGGTGACTATTTCGACCTGCGGTTCGTCTACAACCCCGAACTCAACATGGGCGTCAGGGTACGTTCGGATGGGAAGATCTCACTTCCCATCGTCGGCGACGTTCAGGCGGCAGGCCTTACCCCCGAGCAATTGCGCAAGAATTTGATCAAGAAGTATTCCAGAGACATACAAAAGCCCGACATAGCTCTCCTCGTTTCGGAGAACACGGCCAGGTCGATCCACACGGCAGAGAATTCTCTTGCCGTCAGTGTTAACAGGGCTGCGGGCCACCGGGTCTACGTCATGGGCGAAGTCAAGAACCCAAGAGTCGTTGCGGCCGATGTGAAGCTGACCCTGCTTCAAGCTCTGGCTGAGGCAGGTGGAGGGACCGATACGGGCGATATGGGCAGAGTCGTCATCCTTCGCAGGCTCGAAGAGAAGAAAGTGGAATGGCTCCAGGTGGACCTCGATTCGCCTCCTGAGGGCACCGACATGAAGAACGACATTCTTGTTCATGCCGGGGACATCATCATAGTCCCGAAAACGGGCATAGCGAAGCTGAACCTCTGGGTCAAGCAATACATACGCGGTGTGTTGCCGGTGGATACCCAGTTCAGCATCAATGCCAATCTGCTGAACAGCGGTATAGTTCCGTGATAAAAGTTGCTTGTTTTATGACCATGGGTTTGGCCCTGTTAATTCTCCCGGCCTTCGTCGCTTCGACCTGGGCGGCGGGTGAAAGCGCTCCCATCTGGGCCATCGACACCCCGGTTGGGACTCCCGGAGGCGAAACCGCCCATACCTATCAGGGGATGGACGACTGGCTGCCGACGGGATTGGTGAACGTAGCGGTAGACGACTTTGGAAATCGCGTCGGCGGTGGTGATTACGGGCTGGCCAACTTCATCCCGGTGGAAGTGATCGCACACGGAGACAAAACGGAGACGCGTGTTGTCCGTTCTCCGGAATTGCACCTCGGTCATATGAAGAAGGCAAATTTTCAGGTGAAAGTTGGAAATCTCGACGGACTTTACTTCTGGCTCGAAACGCCGCCGGTCAGCAGCAGATGGATTGTAATATTGGACCTGGTCTACCCCGACGGCTTTCGCAGGACAATCTGGCATAAGGACACGAAGCCCGGTGTCCGGCATTGGATCGACGTCGATCCGAACACCGTAATCGATGCTACGATCAAAACGCCGGAAGCAACCTTCAAGCTCAGCAAGCGTTTCCACGTTACTTTCAGTCCGGCGCTTTACGCGGTATGGCCGGAAACCTCCATATCGACCCCAACCAGGACTCTTTGGGAATGAGCGAACCGGGTTTTCAACAGAGGTATATACAATGAAAGCACAAGCCACTGTGCGCATTCTTGTCCACAGCCTTTTCCTGAGAAGACACCTGATCGTTCTCATGAATCTGGGGATTCTCCTTACAATCCTGATCGGATCGCTCCTCTGGCCGCCCGTCTACCAGGCTGAGAGCAGCCTGATGCTGCTGGGACGAAACTACCCCGACCTCCTCACCCCCGGACCGAGAAACCTCAACTTCGCCGTGGTGATGAACCCGAAAGACGAAATCAACTCTGAAATCGAGGTAATCAGGAGCCGCCCGGTTCTCGAAAACGCCGTTCGGACTCTGCGCCTGGACCAGGATAAACTCGACTCCCGCATATCTTTCAGCACGATCAAGGAACTCGTAATTTCCAAGGAGAAGGGAGCGGCGGAGAGTTTCGAGGCGGCGGTCAACAAGCTTAAAACCGATATCCGAATCGATCCGGCAGTCGAATCCCAAATCATGCTGGTCAGGTACAGATCGACTGACCCGGCCCTTGCCAGCCAGGTAGTCAACACTGTCGTGGACGAATATCTCAAACAGCATTTGGCCATTTACATCAACCATGCTGAAAGCGCGTTTTACTCCGAACAGATCAAAGCGCTTCAGGCCGAACTGAAACATCTCCAGGACAAGCTGGTCGAACTCAAGACAAACTCCGGAATCATCTCATTTTCAGATCAGGCGAAGGCACTCCTTGCAAAATTGCAAAGTTTCGACACATCTTTGGCCAACGTGCAGAAAGAAATTATCACGACCAATTCGAAGCTGCAGAGAATAAACGAACTTCGAAAAAACAAACCGGACCTTCTCATTCCGCTCCCTGAATACGCTCAGGATCCCCAGATCATGGATCTGGAAAACAAGCTCGTGAACCTCAGGTATCAGCAAAAGACGGTTCTGCAAAGATACACCCCCGAGAGCAGACAGTATCAGGCCCTCCTCGAGCAGTTGACGGCGATCCAGAATCAGATTCGTAACCACGTAACCGTGCTCATGGAACGTGAACATGCAAAACTGACTGAACTCCAGGCCGAAGAACAGTCGATCATGGATACCATGAAAGGCATCAAGGAAAGCGTTGCGCCGCTACCGGCTACCGAGAATGCTCTGATCAATCTTCAGAAAGAGATAGACAATAAGCAGGAAATCCTTGGAGTACTCTGGAAGAAGTACCAGGACAGCCTGATGAATATGAACAACGACGGACGCATGGAAAACGTCAAGGTCCTGAGCACGGCTGCAATTCCGTCCAGACCGGTGTTCCCGAACATCTTTCTCAATATGGGACTCGGGTTGATTTTCTCCCTGGTCGTGAGTTTCGGTACGGCGATTTTCCTTGAGTACTGGGACGATTCCCTCAAATTGCCCGAGCAGGTCGAAAAGCACCTGGGAGTTACGGTTCTTGCTTCCATACCGGAGCTTTGATGATGCAAGCGTCAAGGGCTGGGATTGCGGATCCCGTACGGCCTGTCGGTTTCTATTTTTTCCTGCTCAGTATTCTGGCCGGCCTGCTCTTCCTTTTCCTTGTACAACTGCCGACCAAGTGGTTTCTCACCCTTTTTGCCGGGATTCTTTTCCTTATTATTTCGGCATCGGTGCGTGATAAGAAGAAGTTCTACCTGTTCTTCCTGGTTTCCGCCCTGCCGATCGCACTTACCAAGACGTTCCTGTTCACGAAGTCCGACATATTCCGATCGACTTTCGGATATACTGTCTACGCGAGCATGGTTCCGCTTTTCGCTCTGTACTTCATCTGGATCTACCGGAGAGTATTCAGCGGTGTAAGTTCGCCGCTCAATTTCAAGGGGTTGGCGCCTTTTGCCCTGCTCTTCCTGACAGTCGGAATTTCCGCCCTGCTCGCACGCAGCGTCTGGTCCACATTCGATTTGTTCGAACTGGCCTGCTCCGTACTTCTTTTCTTCTACATAGCCAATGAGATACGGGACTTTTCCGAACTTCGCTTCATCTCGATACTCCTGATCTTACTTGGCACCTTCGAAGGCCTCATCGCGATTGGACAATATGTCACAGGGTCTAACCTGGGTTTCGGGTTTGCAGGATCCACGGAGTTTCTCACCGGCTATGTCGGTCTGATGGAAATCTCCCGCGTCATGGGCACGGTCGGGCACCCGAACTCCCTGGCGCAGTTGTTCGATATGCTCCTTCCCTTTTCCTTCGCTTTTCTGATCTTCTATCCCATGCCGACATGGAAGAAGGTCCTCACTGCATTCGCGGTCCTCATCCAGTACATCGGACTCAGTTTGACCTATTCACGCGGCGGAATCACCTGCTGCACGCTTGCGATGAGCCTTATCCTCTTTGTCTATTTCAAGCGCAGGGCCGGTGCATTTCGCGGCCTAGTGACACTGCTTTCCATATGGACGATTTTCGCCGCCCTCGTTTTGATAATCCCCAACCCCATACAAAAAGGGCTCTTTCGGACGGAGGGCGCCGAGTCGGCCGCCGGTCGCGTCCCGCTCAATAAGGTTGCGCTCGAAGTCATCAAATCTCATCCCTTCCTCGGGTTGGGTCCCAATACCTACGTGGAAAAGGTGGGCACTTACGACAACACGCCGCAACAACTAAATCGTTCATGGAATACCCCCGTTCACAATCTCTTTCTTCTGATCGCCGGTGAAACGGGAATCCCCGCTTTGGTCTTTTTTCTTTGTCTGCTCTGGGTCGTTCTCAGTCCTATGGTCGGGGTTATCGGAGACGGCAGACCTATTCTCCTCTGCGCGGCTCTGGGAATTCTCATTGGGATGCTGGCGTTTCTCAGTCATTGCATGGTCGACCTGACGCTGTGGACCCACCCCCGCCTGCACTGGTTCATCCTTGCGCTGGGCATAGCCGTTTGGCGAATGGTGAGTCGATCCG
>JAEZHY010000130.1 GCA_023416335.1 Pseudomonadota bacterium
ATGCCATGCTGGCCGTTATCGACCGGTACCTGGCACTTTCACCGGAAGACAAGCTCCTTTTTCGGCTCGGACGAAGAGGAGGGGGCATGCGGTCCCTCGATGAACTGGACGACCCCGATATGAAGCAACGGCTGCAAACCGCCGCAAGGGACCTGGGTGCCGAAACGGGTGGCGATCTGGAGAAGCTTATTACGGAGCTGGGGGATCAGTATATCTAACCGGTAGATTAAAAGGTGCAAAGACTCAGATAGTGGAAAGGTGCCCTAATATTTCAAGAAAAGGCAACCGCTGATGTCCTTATTGTGCTGTTATTATTGACAATCTCCCTTCCCAATAGTATTGCTGCCATAATGACTTGGGTACGGACTCTTCATGCCCACCGCAGAGCATTTGGGCATGAAAGAAAGGTTGGTATTGGAAAGCTGTGCTTGCTCTACCTGGCTTATATTCCCGCCAAATGTGGTTGGCGGAGGCTCCCACCGATGCAGGAGGCGCTCATGAAGGTTAGCCGCTCGCTTCCCCTTCCCCCGGAATGGAAGGAACGGCTTGGCCTTGCAGGCCGCTATTCTCCCGAGTTGTACGAGTCATCCGAAGCTGTTACCGATGTGCCGCACGCACTTGCTATCCGAACTACTTTTGATGATCTCGGGCTCTCTGCGGTGTTTTGCGTTCAAGGAGTCCCCACTGTCGCCATTCTATCGGTTGAGGAGTACGAAAGGACGCGCGTCATTGATCTTCACGGTGCCCTCTGGAACCAGGGATTGGCTAGCCTCCTCCTGGTGATTGCGGGCAACACGCTACGCGCATTTTCTCTCTTGCGAAAGCCCTACAAGGATTCGGAAGACTCATTTGACCAGCGATGCCTCATTGACACGCTTGAATACACGGCGGATGCTTTACAAATCAGGAACATGATTTACGGAGTTGAGTCCGGCAGGTTTTGGATAGATTATCCCGAATATTTTCTGACCAAGGAAAGAATCGATCAGGTTCTTCTCAATAATTTAAAGGAGGCGCAGAGACTACTCTGCCAGGAAAATATCTCGTCGGATGCTGCTCACGCCTTGCTCCTGCAGACAATTTTCATTGCCTATCTTGAAGATCGGGAAATTATTACGCCGGGGTATTTCCATACAGTAACAGGCAATGATATTGACAGCTTCTCGTCATTACTCGCAACTGGCAATGCAGCACTTCTTGTTTCACTTTTCGCCAGTTTGCGGGGCCACTTCAACGGTGACCTCTTCGTGGCGCCCTGCTCATTTGAACCAGGAGGCATTGTTCCAAAGATCAAGGCAGTGCATCTCGACATACTTGCGCGCTTCCGTGCTGGCCGGGAAGAAATGGGTCAGGGTAACCAGTTGCGGTTATGGGGATATAATTTTCGCTATATTCCCATAGAACTGGTCAGCGCTGTTTATGATCGCTTCCTCGGTGAGCAGAAAGAACAACGGCGTGAGCAAGGCGCATACTACACGCCGATGTTCTTGGCCGACACAGTCGTCTTGCAGGTATGGGCGGTTTTGTCCCCTGAAGTAAAAGAACTGGGTCGCTACCTCGATCCGGCATGCGGTTCGGGGGTCTTCCTGGTGCGTTTGTTCCAGCGCCTCTGCGAGCACTGGCGGTCAACACGCAGGTCGCGGACCATCCCTTGGGACAGTCTTTTAAAAATCCTGCAAAGGGTTCATGGATGGGACATGAACGGAAGCGCCGTCCGCGTTACGGTATTTTCCCTCTATGTTGCATTGCTTGAAGAAGTCTCGCCTCCCGACATTCGCCGTCTTATTAAGCGTGGAAGGATATTGCCTGAGATTTGGGGCAAAACGCTTGTTTGCGGAGATTTTTTCGAAATGCCAGAAGCTGAGGCATGCTTTCACGTCATAATAGGAAATCCACCTTGGGCAAGCCGGCGCGGTTCCGACCGATCATCGGTGCGCTGGTGCGAGAAGAACCATCTACCCATGCCGAGTGGAGAGGACGCTTGGGCCTTTGCGTGGAAAGCGGTCCGTCATCTCGTCAAAGAGGGTGTGGTCGCATTCTTGTTACCGGCAATGGGATTTCTACATAATTGTGCGGCAAATACCGTGGATGCACGAAACCAATTCGTCCGCGAAAACCGCATTCGTCGGATCATCAACTTTGCCGATCTACGTTTTCAATTGTTCGAACATGCACATCGGCCAGCGGCGCTCATCATTTATAGCATGGGCGACGTTACCCAATTTCCATATCGCTTCGATTATTGGGCTCCAAAAGCGGATTTGAACCTTCAAATGAAGCGTCTGATCACCCTAAGTAGCAACGACAAACTATCCCTAAGTGCGGCAACTGCAATAGACAATCCATTGGCGTTCAAGCAGCGGTTGTGGATGCGTGAACCAGACGGAAAACTTTTTGCTTATCTTTCCAGGCTGCCAAAGATTGGCGACCTGATCAATGCCTTTGGCGGCATCAACCGCCGGAAACAGGATTTAGAGGGTCAATGGGTCATCGGGCAAGGTTTTAAACCATTCAAGGGTAAGAACGACTATGTGATTAGCAGTTATGTAGGGAAACTGCCCGATCTGCCAATTGGTAAGTTTCGCCGGATAGCGCAACCTGTCTTTGGACTGACTCCTTGGTTACCGCCAGAGGTTCACCGCAAAGGTTTTGAAGCGGGATTTACAGGTGCGCGAATTCTTATACCGAGAGGTGTGGAAACGTCGCAGACGCGATTGCGCGCAACCTACACGGAAGACGACTTGACGTTTCAGGATATCATTCAGGCCGTCACGGTGCCCCCCGCTGAAAAATCCCGAGGCATGCTGTTGACCGCCCTGCTGAACAGCCGGGTAGCAATCTGGTATGCTTTCCATGGAACTGCATCTTTCGGGTCGGATCGGCCGGAAGTGAAGCAAATGGAACTCCTCCATCTACCATTTCCAAGCCCAAATGATTTGCCCGAACCCGAGCAGGCGGAGGATGCAGCAAGAAATCTCGTCGCAATTGTCAATGACACTATCCGTACCGCCAAAGAGCAGATTACCTTGGACAGCGATGATGCGACTCTCGTCAAGATTGATCAACTCGCCTACCAGTATTTTTGCCTGTCGGATGACGAAATTGTTCTGATCGAGGATACGATTGAGAAAATCATTCCGGCGGTTCAACCTCATAAGGGGAGCTATCCGGATCTCTGGAGAACTCCTACCGAGAGTGATCGGCGAGCATATGCAATGACGCTCGTCGCAAGGATCCAAAATTGGCTCCGAAACGATTCTACGATAAGTGCACGGCTTGAAGCATCCAGTGCCGATCTGGGCATCCTGTGCCTCGCCCTGAACGGAGTATCGGACACCTACACCGAAACTAGGGGCGTCTCTTTTTCCGAGGTGCTTTCGCGCATCTCCGAACATATCCATCAGCCGCTGGACGGCAACTTTCAGCTTATGCCCGATCTGAGGGTGTTCATCGGGAAGAACCTTTATCTCATCAAGCCGATGCAACAGCGCTTCTGGCTGCGGTCAACAGCTTTGGCTGATGCGGATGCCATAGCCATGGATTTGCAGAATGCCGTCGCAATCGGACAGCGGTGGAGCCAGTAATGACGGCGCTGGGGGATTCGCGGGCTTGGACGAGTCGGTTCATATCAGTAGATGAGCGTCTTCTTGAGCGCATTGCCGCTGTCTGGCCCGCATGTCTGGCCGTCCTCCCATCTATACCCGAAGAAGATACGATCACCTTCAATCTCGTCCACCTTCTAGGGAAAGACCCCGTTGTTCGGAGTATTTGTCATTGGATCGAATTCCAGTTTGAGCCATCCGGCACCTATCCGAGCGGCAGGAAATACAGCAAGGGGAAGATTGATATCGCTGTTTTTCTGGACTGGGAGCGCGAGTGTTATGTCGCTTACGAGTGCAAACGGCTGAATGTCACTCACGGTCGCAAAAGAAGTTCTCTGGCAACAGTCTATGTCACGGAAGGCATGATGAGGTTTATGACCGATCAATATGCCGAAGGATTGCCGAGTGGGTGTATGCTGGGGTATGTGATAGACGGCGATACAGCGTTTGCAATGAACCGACTGACCCATGCGATCACCTCGCACAAACCACTCGGCCTCGTGATAGGTCCAACCACGATAGAACCAATACAGTACATCACTCGGTTTCTCACCACTCATAGTCGGATAACTTCTATGCCACTCGAATTACGCCATGCCCTGCTGCCGTTTCTGAATTCTCAGGCATTAAGTGGACCTGATTAAGGGCTGAATGCGCGGGGGCATGTTTAGCCTGGAATGAGGTCTGCATCTCCATTGGCTTTTCATCAAGTGCGATCACATATTGCCTCATCAAAGGCTAATGGGTGAGTTCGGAAACCGTTTGTTCATGCTTGATATCGCCATCTTTTAGGGCAGCGATTCCTATAAATCGCATGCATAATGAACCTGCTGGAGGGGGTCACGGGAAAGCTGCCGGAGGATAAGGATGCCATGCTGGCCGTTATCGACCGGTACCTGGCACTTTCACCGGAAGACAAGCTCCTTTTTCGGCTCGGACGAAGAG
>JAEZHY010000160.1 GCA_023416335.1 Pseudomonadota bacterium
GGTTTTGCCTTGTCAGGAGGGAAGCCCGATGCATGAGCTTACGAAATTGAAAGAGCAGTTCAGTGAGAAGGGAATTCTGATCTGTTTTAACGGACCTTTTTCTCAAAGCATTATCGAAGAGATCGGCAACGCGGTGAGGAAATACCTCGAAACCGAGGAAGCCAGGAAAGATGCCGTACTCGACGTATTTGCGGTTTACATAGAGCAGACGCAAAACGTCAAGAACTACCTGGCAGCGACGGGATTCTCCGCTGCGGACCAAGGCGCTGCCATCATGACGATTGCGAGAAAAGAGGGCAAATACCTGCTCTCTTCCGGCAATATGATCAGAAAGAGCGATACGGCCCCGCTGGTGGAGAGAATCGAACAGATAAACCGTCTCGATAAGAGCGGCCTCAAACGCCTCTACAGGGAACAGATGCGTCGTGAGGTTTCTCCGGGCGGCAAGGGAGCAGGAGTCGGTTTGATCGAAATTGCACGAAGGGCTTCCAACAAACTTTCATATGTGGTAGACGGAATCGACGAAACCTGTGATTTCTTTATTCTTTCAGTGGAGATATAGGAGTGGGCGGAATGGAGATGTTGGATATAGAGGCAACGATATCGACACCGAAAATCCGGTTCGATGCATATGCCGGAAAACTGGAAATATCCGGTGAGTCCTATCCCGAGAACTCGTTTGAGTTCTATGGGCCTTTACTGGCTTCTTTGAAAGAAAATATGGTCAAGATGGATCCTTTCCAGGCCGATATCAAAATGATCTATATGAACAGCAGCAGTGTCAAATGCATGCTGGACATTATCGATATTATGAACGGCGGTGCTGCCGAAGGCAAAAGGATGTCCATCAACTGGTTTTACGATAAGGAAAATCCCCGTGCGCTTGAGCTTGCCGAAGAGTTTCGGGAAGAGGTCGAACTGGAGTTCAATATCATTCCTGTAGAGGGAAACTAATGCAGCAGCCTGCTAAACCGGCGGACAGAGACGCGGTCGTAGACAGAGCCGAAGAGTGTCTGTCCCGGCACGCCGATTCACAATCTCCTCTGTATGAAGAGTTCAAGGTCCTGTTGTCCGAGTACGAGAAGCTCCTCCACAGGTTGAACAAGATTATCGCAATCAGCGATAAGTACCAGATTCAGGTAGTGGAGACTTCGCATCAGCTGAACACGGCACTCGAACAGCTGAATCAGCTCAAGAAGATCATCCTTCCAATCTGCATGTACTGCAAGAAGGTCCGCACCGACGAGAACTACTGGCAGCAGGTGGAGTCCTATTTCCACGAGCATATCGAAGTTATGTTCAGCCACGGCATCTGTCCGGAATGCCTGAAGAGCAAGCACGGAGAAATACTTGCCCGCCACCCCGCTCTATAGGGGAATCTTGTCAATCGGCGCGGGCGGTTGGGTAACCATACGAATCCATGATTTCAATTCACCGGCTATTGCCCGTTGATGGAAGAACCATGGCCGAGCAGTAGCTCGCGTCTACGCCTCATTATTATCTCCTGAAGACAACGATTCTCATCACCTGTTTACTTTCTGAAACAAATTTTTCTCTAACCCTCCTGCTCTTTTTTTCCGAATGTTCTGATGAGGAGGTGTGGCTGCCGGCCGGAAGGCCGGTGCGGGGGAGACGCGCACATCATCTCCTCTGCGCCTGCCTGTTTTGGAGCAGGCTTGCCCAACTCTCAGGATTTTCTCGATACGGAAAAACACGGGTCCCCGGACCGTCTATAAGCCCGGAATAGTTCGAAAATTTGCAGAAAAGATCAGGAGCAGAAGGATGAATGCCGTGCAGAATACCCAATCAGTATTGGACGTGATCAAAAAACAGGCGGCCTCGGAGAAGATGAACCTGCCGGTATTCCCCGGGGCTGCATTTGAACTCCAGCAACTGCTGGCAGACGATAATACCTCGATGGACCAGGTCGCAAAAGTAATCGGCAAGGACCAAACCCTGGCGACTCAAGTATTGAAGCTTGCTAACTCGTCCTTCTTCTCGGGAATGAATACGGTGCGTACCATTCGGGAAGCGATAATGCGTCTCGGCCTGAATCACGTCTTCAATCTCGTCATATGCACGAGCCAACAGAACTACTACAAGTCTTCGAACAGCATCCTGGACAAGTATCTGCAGGCATCCTGGAAACACGCCCTTTGTACCGCGATAGGATCGAAGTGGCTCGTACAGAAAATCGGATACCGAAAACTCAGCGACGAAGCGTTCCTGGCCGGTCTGCTCCACGATATTGGAAAGCTGCTCCTGCTCAAGGCGATAGAAAAGGTCAGCCTGAAAGAAAAGATGGCGCCTTTGACCGATTCGTTTATCCTGGAAGCCCTTGACGCCATGCATGCCGACCAGGGCTATAAACTGATGAACGAATGGAGTATCCCGTCCGTTTACTGCAACGTCGCCAAGAATCACCATAACGAAGATTTCGAGCCGGGCGATACGCTGCTGCTGTCGGTGCGGGTTGTCAACAAAGTCTGCCGGAAAGCAGGAATCAGCACCAGCCCGGCCGGACAGGTCGATCTCGCGGCACTCCCGGAAGTTCATGCCCTGGTGATCAAGGGGAGCGTTCTTGCCGAGCTGCAAATGGTGATCGAAAAGGCCGTGAATTCGGATTATGGGGCCTGAACGATCAAAGAAATAGAGTATCCAGTAAATATAAAGGTGGGCACGGTTTTGGCCGTGCCCATTTTAATTTGAAGGTAGCAATGAAAGGTGGAGGATCGTCATCCCGGCCGTTAATTTGAGCCGGGATCCAACGGAGGTCGCGCCGCCTGTTTAGGCGCAGTTTGAGCGTGAAAGCGACTTAAAAGGAGAGCGGCAGCCGGGTAGGGGTGGGCACCGGGCTTTCCGGGTGCCCACCGTCCAGCCATACCTATGAGGTTTGTTCAAGGGAGACCGAAGGGCAGGCACAGGTTTTATCGTGCCCACCGGTTTTTGATCGTGGTTCGGGATCTGTTATCAAGGGAACTCGTAAGCTCCAATCCAGTTCAGAGGCTTTGTTGCTGTCCGAACATTTTGTTCGGCCTCTTGCGCTTCGCCCCCGGATTCAGGAATCTGGACGACCACAGAAGTTGCGTCCATTTCAGTCGGATTGGCCGGACGGTGCGCACGGTGAAACTTTGTGCCCACCCTACATGACTCATCAGAACAGCTCTTTCACCCCGTTCGGGGTATTGATCATCGCGGTGAGAAAAGGGGCGGGGGCGCTTCCCAATGCTTCCACTTTCAACAACCGTTCGGCGCCCAGGGATTGAAGGGTCTGTTTGACTGTTTCCGGCTGCGGGTGCCGACCGTACAGTCCGGCCAGGGTGCAGCCCGATTCCGGCATTTTGAATGCCGGGTGGGCGTTGCCTTCCCACTGGATCAGGAATGGAATAATTCCCGCTTCCGGGAGGCGGCCGTCTTCAGTCAAAGTTAGACGCCAGCGGAGGTCGCCGCGTGTCATGGCGGTGATTTTCCCAAGCGGCGCCGATGCGTTGGCGGCCGCTTCCTCGATATTGTCGGTCCTGATTGCCCAGGTGACAAGCCGGGGTTTCTCGCGCAGGCTCCGCCGCATTTCTTCGGTGTCGAATTCAAACCAGCGCGGGCGCATGGGCTTGGGAGCCCGGGGATTTATCGCGATTACCTCCAGATAGCACTTGTCGCCCAATTTCAGTACCCTGTTGTGCGTCCCCATGGCGGTGTGCTCGCCTCCCCCGAAAGGTGCAACGCCGAGCGTTTCCCGGACGTACTCGCACCCCTGGTCGAGGCTGTCCGCGGCCACCACGATGTGATCGGTATTGGGAGGGTTCATTGGACTTGATCCGGGAGCGAAACGGTTCCGAACCAGTAGGCGCAGAGGCGGTCCATGGCCTTGATCATGTCTTTATAGACGGAAGGTTTCGAGATGAAGGAACTGCCCCCGAGTCTGTATATGCGGAACATGAGGTCCCTGTCCCTGGATGTTGTGAGGACCACGACCGGAATGGTGCGGATATCGGGGTTGCTTCGAATTTCCTGGAGCGTCTGGATCCCGTCTTTCTTGGGCATGTTGAGGTCGAGCAGGATGAGGCTGGGGCGGGGTGAGAGTTCGCAGTCCCGGTAACGGCCGTGCCGTGTGAGGTAGTCGATCGCTTCTTCTCCGTCTTCGACATAACGAAAATCAACGTCGCATTTACTGTCTCGCAGAGCAGCCTTTACCAGCATGACATCGTCCATGTCGTCGTCAGCCATGAGAATGACCACCTTGGCCGCGGTACCTTCGGGCATCTCACTTACCTCTTTTTCACCTCATAGCCACTGGAAATAAACAATGATTGCTGACTAATTGCAGTAGTTACAAAGTAAGGAGATTGCTGAAAATTGTCCAGTGACGCTTCCGGTTCCCGGCGGGCGCGGACACGTTGTGAAACTCGGTTGAAGAAGCTGCCGAAACCATTGCGTCACCCGGTGAAGGTCGAAGCGCGATTCGATGTCAAACGAAAGAAAACACAGGTATATCAATAGAGTGAATTGCTGCGCCCGCTCAGCTTCTGGGCCAGCTTCTCTTCCACGATCGGGGGAACCAGGCCCGCCACATTCCCGCCGGACATGACCACTTCCTTTATTATTCGCGAGCTGATGTATATCCAGCGCATTCCTGTCATGATGAATAGCGTTTCAACGTCCGCGTTGAGTTTCCGGTTCATGAGGGCCATCTGAAACTCGTATTCGAAGTCGCTGATGGCGCGGAGTCCCCTGAGGATGGCGCGCGCGGGAACGGAGTGGACATAGTCGACCAGCAGGCCGTGGAAAAGATCTACGGTTACGCGGTCGCCCAGCGGATGATCCGCGAGGGTTTTCTTGATCATGTCGCAGCGTTCCTCGATCGTGAAGAGCGGGTTTTTCCCGGGATTTGCAGCGATTGCGATGATGATCTTGTCGAAGATCTTCAATCCGCGCTCGAGCAGATCGATATGGCCGTAGGTGATCGGATCGAACGAACCCGGATAGACGGCGATATTGTACATCATCTCTCCTCTATCTTTGCTGAATGGACTCGTGGCTGACGTATACGGCGATCAGCGTGTCTCCGTACCTCCGTTCGCGCTGCTTCGTCCAGATTCCCAGATCTGCCGGCGACTCGTCTTTCACATAATGTTCGGCAACGATCAGGGTATCCGTATGTGCCACGGTGTCCACAATTTCGAGGGCCTTTTCGATGAGGCCCTTTCCATATGGGGGGTCCATGAATATGAGGTCGAACCGCTCGCCCCGGCCCGCGAGGTGCCGGACGGCCGAAAGGACCGGTTCGTGCATTATCTGCGACCGGTCCTCGGCCCCGCACAGCTTTATATTTTCACGGATCAGACGCACGGCTTCGGCTCCCTGGTCCACAAAGACGGACAGGGCCGCGCCGCGGCTGAGGGCCTCAAGGCCCATTGCTCCGGTTCCGGCAAAAAGGTCCAGTACTCTGGCTCCCGGTATTTCGGCGGCGATGATGTTGAAGATGGCTTCTCTCACCCTGTCGATTGTCGGACGAATCCTGTCGCTCTTGGGCGAATGCAGCCGCCGTCCCCGGAAATCCCCCGCTATGATGCGCATCTTCGGACTAGAGCCGCCCTCGGTTCAGAAGTACCTCGGCAATCTGAACGGCGTTGGTTGCGGCGCCCTTGCGAATATTGTCCGCGACAACCCACATCGCCATACCGTTTTCAGTCGAGGGATCTTTCCTGATCCTGCCCACGTAGGTGTCGTCGGTCCCTGCCGCATCGAGCGGAACGGGATAGCCGCCTACGGACGGAGTATCGATCACCTTTACCCCCGGTGCTTTTTCGAGCAGGGTCCTTACTTCGTCGACGGAAATAGGCTTGCCCGTTTCGATATTCACCGATTCCGAGTGTCCGTAGACCACCGGGATCCGAACGGTCGTGGCGCATACGCCGATCGAAGGATCTTCGAAGATCTTCCGGGTCTCGTTCACCATCTTCATTTCTTCTTCGCTGAAACCGTTGTCGAGAAAAGCTCCTATATGCGGAAAACAGTTGAAGGCGATCTGGTGCGGATAAATCTCTTTGGTCGTCGCGCGGCCGTTTACTATATCCGCCACCTGGCGCCGGAGTTCCTCGATTGCCCTCTTCCCCGTTCCGGAAACAGCCTGGAAGGTCGTAACGATGATTCTGCGGATTCCAACCGCATCGTATATGGGCTTGAGCGCCACGACCATCTGGATGGTCGAGCAGTTGGGATTCGCAATGATCCCGTTATGGGCCAGGGCCGCATGGGGATTGACTTCGGGAACGACCAGCGGGACCTTCGGGTCCATGCGCCATGCGCTGGAATTGTCGATTGCGACCGCCCCGGCCTGGGCCGCCAAAGGTGCAAACTTGCGGCTGACGCTTGCCCCTGCCGAGAAGAGCGCAACCTGGATGCCCTTGAAGGATTCTTCCGTGAGTTCCTGCACAGGCACTTGCTTGCCGCGAAAAGAGAGAGTTTTCCCGACCGAACGCGACGAAGCCAGCAATGTCAGTTCACCGACGGGAAAGGATTTTTCTTCCAGTACCTGTACCATAAGGTTGCCTACAGCACCGGTTGCCCCAACGACCGCAACTTTGAATTCTTTTTGTCCCATTGCTCCTGATTACCTCTTTCGTTACCCAGTTAACAATTCAGATTGTGCATTCCGATAAAACAGCGGTATCTCACGATTTTCAGCTGATGTAAAGCGCGTTCCGCTCAAAATTGCCGCTTTCGCGTTCGGCTCTTATGAAACCTTAATGGAAGTAACCGTGAGCGCCGTAGGGTGGGCACAAAGCTTTATCGTGCCCACCGTTCATCCCTACGGATCAGGCCTCATCGGGATGGCCGGGCGGTGGGCACCCCCAAAAAACGGGATGCCCACCCTGCCGCACGCCGTTCTCCTTTTCCAGTTCGGAACGGCAAGGAAGAACAGGGTGGAAAGAAAAATCGCAAGAGCGGGAAAAAGAGTAGGAATGCGAAAGGAATTCATGGCCGATTGCTCCAAATCCGGAAGTACGATCGTTTCCCAAAAGGAAATGGATTGTAACCGAATCCGTCATCAATCGGCCATATCTGCGTGGTCAGCCGGAACGCAAAAAACGGGATATCCTGCCCTGGCCCCCGTTATCCCTGCTGTATGTACTTTACGACGAGATCTCCCACCTCCGTTGTGGAGTGCCCCATGTGACCGGCGGAAAGGTTCCGCACGTCCCGGGAGACAACTTTCTTTATGGCATTTTCTATGAGCCCCGCGGCTTCGGTTTCGCCGAGGTGTTCGAGCATCATCTGGGCGGCCGCGATTGCGGCAATCGGATTGATGATGTTTTGTCCGGTGTATTTGGGGGCGGATCCGCCTATCGGCTCGAACATCGAAACCCCGCCGGGGTTGATGTTGCCGCCCGCGGCTATGCCCATTCCGCCCTGGATCATGGCGCCGAGGTCCGTGATGATGTCGCCGAACATGTTGTCGGTAACGATCACGTCGAACCACTCAGGGTTCTTGACCATCCACATGCAGATTGCATCCACATGCGCATAGTCGGTCTGAATATCGGGATATTCTTTTGCCACTTCGTTAAAGGCGCGGGTCCAAAGGTCGAAGGCGTAGGTCAGAACGTTCGTCTTGCCGCACAGGGTCAGTTTCTTGCGCTGGTTGCGCTTCCGGCAGTATTCGAAAGCGAACCGAACGCAGCGTTCCACTCCGAAGCGGGTATTGACCGATTCCTGAACCGCGACTTCCCGGGGCGTTCCTTTGCGCAAAAAGCCGCCCGTCCCGGCGTAAAGCCCTTCGGTATTTTCGCGGACGACCACAAAATTGATGTCTTCAGGCCCCTTGTCTTTGAGCGGCGTATCCACTCCGGGGTAGAGGATAACGGGGCGCAGGTTGATGTACTGATCCAGGTTGAACCGCAGTTCGAGCAGCAGTCCTTTTTCCAGGATACCGGGTTTGACGTCCGGATGCCCTATCGCCCCCAGCAGAATGGCATCGAACTTCCTCAGTTCATCCAGCGTTCCGTCGGGGAGAATTTCCCCGGTCCGAAGATACCTCTCTCCGCCCAGATCGTAGTGGACCTTCTCCGTCGAGAATCCCACCTTTGACGATGCGGCATCGAGCGCCTTTATGGCCTCCCGGATGACTTCAGGCCCTGTGCCATCCCCTGCGATTACGGCAATACGGTAGTTCTTTCCCTTTGTCATTGACCACCCCTAAGAATGAAGAAGCGCGGTTGCGCCGAGTTGTTTTCGTAAATTTCGTATCCGTATCGGATACCTCTAAAACGATGGGTTACGCTCCGCTCCACCCATCCTACGGCTTGCACGGAGGGGATTTCCGACTTCCGCTCCGACTATCAGGCCATCTGTCCCCGGACGTATTCCATGAGCCCTCCGGCCGCAATGAGCTTCTGCATGAAAGAAGGTATGGGCTGGGCATGGTAAGTTTCGTTTTTCGTGCGGTTGAAAATGGTCCCGGAGTCCAGGTCGAGTTCCAGTTCATCGCCGGTTTCGACGGATGCTGCGGCTTCCGGGCATTCCAGGATGGGAAGGCCCATGTTGAAGGAATTCCGGTAGAATATCCGGGCAAAACTGTGTGCTATGACGCAGCTCACGCCGGCAGCCTTGATTGCAAGGGGAGCATGTTCGCGCGAAGACCCGCAGCCGAAATTTTTGCCTGCAGCGATGATGTCGCCGGGCTTAACCGTTGAGGCAAAATCGGGGTCCGCATCTTCCATGCAATGGGAAGCGAGTTCTTTGGGGTCGATCGTGTTCAGGTAGCGTGCCGGTATTATCGCGTCGGTATCGACGTCATTTCCGAATTTCCATGTTTTTCCCTGGAGTTTCATCAGCTCAATACCTCCTCAGGATGCGCGATGCGTCCGAGAATGGCCGAAGCCGCGGCGACGGCGGGGTTGCTCAGATAGACCTTGCTTTCGACATGTCCCATGCGTCCGACGAAGTTGCGGTTGGTGGTTGCGACCGCGGTTTCACCGGGAGCCAGGATTCCCATGTGCCCGCCGAGGCAGGGACCGCAGGTCGGCGTGCTGACGGCGGCTTCCGCTTCGATGAAGGTCTCGATCAATCCCTCTTCCATTGCTTCCATGTAGATCTTCTGGGTGGCGGGAATAACGACGCACCGGATGCCGGAGGCGACTTTCCGTCCCCTCATGACCTGTGCTGCGAGCCTGAGGTCTTCCAGGCGGCCGTTGGTGCAGGACCCGATTACGACCTGGTCGATCGGGGTTTTGGGCAGTTCGGTAACCTGCTTCACGTTCTCGGGAGAGTGCGGGCATGCCACAACTGGCTCCAGGTCGGAGAGGTCCCATCCGTAGACCGCCTCGTAATGCGCTCCGGGATCGCTGCTATAGAACTTGTAAGACCGCTTTGCGCGCGGCTCGACATACTGCCGGGTGATTTCGTCCGGAGGAATGATCCCGACCTTTGCACCGGCTTCGATCGCCATGTTGCTCATTGAGAGCCGATCGGCTATGGGCAGCGAGTCGATTATTTCACCGCCGAATTCCATCGCCCGGTAGCGTGCCCCGTCAACGCCGATTTTCCCGATCGTATGGAGAATGAGGTCCTTGCCGCCCACCCAGGGTCGCAGCTTGCCTTTGAAAATGAATTTCATGGAATGCGGGACCTTGAACCAGACCTTCCCGGTCATCATGGCCGCGGCCAGGTCCGTGCTGCCGACTCCGGTCGCGAATGCGCCCAGAGCGCCGTAGGTGCACGAATGGCTATCCGCGCCGATCACCACCTCGCCGGGCAGAACCAGTCCCTGCTCCGGCAGGAGTGCGTGCTCGACGCCCATCCGTCCGACCTCGAAATAGTAGGGCAGTTTGAATTCCTGGGCAAAATCGCGCAGCATCTTTGCCTGAATAGCGGATGCGATGTCCTTGTTAGGGACGAAGTGGTCGGGAATGAGTCCTATTCTCTCGGGGTCGAAAACCTTTTTTGCCCCGGCGCGGCGAAAAGCGGCAATGGCAAGCGGGGCCGTAATGTCGTTTCCAAAAGCGAAATCGACCTTTACCTCGATGAGTTCATCCGGGGAAACTTCCGACTTCCCGGCGTGATCGGCCAAAATTTTCTCGCTGATTGTTTTGGGCATTTCGAATTCACCTTTACTGCTTGTTCTGAAGACCCTGTTGATCGGGTTCGGGCACGGGTATCTCTTCGGCCGGAGCTGTATCGCCCGATGCCGCCGGGGGCTGTGCTGCGGGCACGCTTTCCTGGAACCCTTTCTTGCCGGTAGCTTTCCATACAACCCATCTCACGGGACCGGAAATTGTGTAAAAAGCCGCGAGGAAGAAGAGAATATAAGACGGGCTCAGCGCGATTATGCAAAGCACTAGAATGACTCCAAAGACGACGAACGAGGGCTTTGCCTTGATGTGTTCGACGTCCTTGAAACTGTTGAAAGGCATGGTGCTGATCATAAACGAACCGAGCAGGTAGGTCAGGACGAGCAGAATGGTGCCGATGAGCGACTGGGTCGTGAAGATGATGTTCCAGTGGCTAAGGAAAAGCACGGTCGTTGCGATCATGCTGGCGCCGCCGGGGATCGGCAGGCCGACAAAATACTTCTTGCTGGTGGTTTCGACCTGAACGTTGAACCGTGCCAGGCGCAGGGCCCCGCAGGCCATAAACACGAATGCGGCGAGCCAGCCGATCCGGCCGTAAGGTCTGAGGGCCATCAGGTAAATCAGAAGACCCGGTGCCACACCGAAGGCCACGAGATCGGCGAGCGAGTCGTATTCCACGCCAAAGCGGCTCGTAGCCCTGGTCAGCCGGGCTATCTTGCCGTCAAGGATATCGAAGACACAGGAAATGAGAATCGCGAGCGCGGCTATTTCGAAATCGCCGTTGATGGAACTCACGATCCCGAAGAAGCCGCTGAACAGGTTGCCGGTAGTGAAGAGGTTTGGGAAGATGTAGGTTCCGCGATGAACTTCGCCTTCCTTGCGCCATCTTTTCCTGCGCGAACGCCTTTTCTTTATTTCAGTCGGCATATAACGGTTTCCCCCGCGTAGACATGCTGTCCCTGCGATACAAGGACCTCACTGCCTTCAGGCACATAGACGTCCATTCTGGAACCGAAGCGGATCATTCCGAACCGCTCGGCCTGGAGCACCCGGTCCCCGATTCCGGGCCAGCATACGATCCGGCGCGCAATGAGACCGGCCACTTGGGTGAACACGATGTCCGCCCCCGAATCGGCCTTGATCCAGAGCCAGTTCTGTTCGTTCTGCTCGCTTGCCTGGTCAAGATTGGCCGCAAGAAATTTGCCTTTCTTGTAGTGTATCCCCTGGACCGTTCCCGATACCGGTATCCGGTTGACGTGGACGTCGAATATTGACATGAAGATGCTGATTTTTAAAGCCGGCTGCCCTGTAAAGAGCACCGTTTTCACCTGCCTGACGGAGATCACGTTGCCGTCGGCAGGAGAAACGATCTCATTTTCTCCTGCAACCGACATCCGCTCCGGATCGCGGAAAAAATGGCCGACAAGCAGGGTCACGAGCAGCAGCGGGACGGTTATCACTCCCCAGCCGAGAACGGCCGTAATGAATGTGGTGAACATCGCGGCCAGGATGTAGGGGATACCCTCCCGGGCAACTGGAATATGTGAGAATTTTTTTCGGAAATCTTTGGAGGACAAAGGAAATGCTCCGGATGTACTTGTGATTTCGGGGCTGCAGCAAAGAAGGGCGAGGAAGAACGTCCCCGCCCCCGATTATTCTGTTCTTGCAGCAACCTCAGGGAAGTCCAGGGACTTCCCGTTGAATTAGATCATTTTAACCGCATCCAGGAAAGGCATCATGGAGCGAAGCTTTGCGCCGATTTCTTCAAGCAGGAGCTTCTTCTCGCGAGCCCTCATAGCCTTGAACATGGGCTGGCCCGCCTGATTTTCCAGGATCCAGTCGCGTGCAAACTGGCCGGATTGAATTTCGGACAGAATCTTCTTCATTTCAGCCCGGGTTTCCTCGGTAACGATGCGTTTGCCACGGGTGAGGTCACCGTATTCGGCCGTATCGCTGATGGAGTACCTCATGTACGCGAGACCGCCGCGGTAAATCAGGTCAACGATCAGCTTCAGCTCGTGCATGCACTCGAAGAAGGCGATCTCGGGCTGGTAACCAGCTTCTACCAGGGTGTCGAATCCGGCCTTGATGAGTTCCGATACGCCGCCGCAAAGAACGCTCTGTTCGCCGAAGAGGTCCGTTTCGGTCTCTTCCTGGAAAGTCGTTTCCATGACGCCGGCGCGTGTTGCGCCTATTCCGGAACCGTAGGCCAGGGCCGTCTGGAGGGCCTGGCCGGACGCATCCTGATGGATCGCGCAAAGAGCGGGAACACCGGCTCCCCGTACGTATTCGCTTCTGACGAGATGGCCCGGTCCCTTGGGAGCGATCATGACGACATCGACGCCCTTCGGCGGAACGATCTGGCCGTAATGGATGTTGAAGCCGTGGGAGAAAAGAAGTGTCTTGCCGGCCTTCATCGACGGGGCGATATCGTTTTTGTATATCGTCGCCTGCACATGGTCGGGCGTCAGAATTTGAACGACGTCGGCGGCTTCGGCGGCTTCACGGGCCGAAACGGGCTTGAATCCGTCTTCAACGGCCTTTTCATAGTTGGCCGAACCGGGCCGCTGGCCCACTACGACCTGAAGTCCCGAATCGCGCAGGTTCTGGGCCTGTGCGTGTCCCTGGCTTCCGTATCCGATAATGGCAATCTTCTTGCCGCGCAAAACACCAAGATCCGCATCCGCATCATAAAAAATTCGCATTAGGTATTCCCTCCACTCGTTTATCGGCTCAATGCTTCTTGCTGCGCGCCAGAGCCGCTTTTCCTGTCCGGGCCACTTCGACTATGCCGATCTGGCCCAGGAGCTCCATTATGGCACTGATCTTACTCTCGTTTCCCGTGACTTCAAGAGTGTAGAAATGCGGACTCACGTCCACAACCTTCGCCCGAAAGATATCGACAATACGGAGCACTTCCGCCCGGGTGGCCTGTTCCGCCCGGACCTTGATCAACGCCATTTCGCGGTCCACGAATTCCGTTTCCGCAAAGTCGTAGACTTTAATAATATTCACAAGTTTATTCAACTGTTTGATTATCTGCGACAGGACGCGTTCGTCGCCGGTCGTGACGAGCGTGATCCGTGTAAG
>JAEZHY010000233.1 GCA_023416335.1 Pseudomonadota bacterium
CTGCCGCCTTCACGGAAAGTCAACTTTCGATGTGCTCGTAGATGCAATGCAATCTTTTTTCAAAGAACAGAGGCCTGACCTCTCTTGGATTTATCAGGCTTAAAACTGAGACCCTGTGATCAGTTACACCTAAACAGCTGAACAGGCAGATCCAAGGCGCAGACGCGCCTGATTCTGGACACGGTGTTTCGCGAACGCGCCCCCTGAAAAGATTTCTGTGTCCAGGAAGATTTTCTCTCAAAGCTGCACAGGAATGTGGGCCAGTCTGCAAAAGCCCGTTTCACAACTCGGTACAGGTTGAATGAACAGGGTCTGACCAAGCCAAGTTTTCGATGTTATAAATGAAAGTCGGATGCCGGTAGCGATAAGTGTCCGGAATCATGAACTCAATGCCCCCATTTGGGTCCTATTTTTGTTTGCCTGATGTGGCTGCCGGATCAGCCCCTCCTAAAGCTTTCCACGTGATCACTAGCCATGGAATACGCCATGGACAAATCTCCCGCCTTGCCCAAAAACAAGAGCGAGACGGTACGTTTCTAATACTATTCGGCCTCTCGGGATGCGGTTCCCAAGGCGGAGGGGGCTGTTGTCCAAATAGAGATGAGCCTCGTTCCCCGGCATTTTGCACCGGAGCCCCCAATCCCGTCATCCCGGGGTTCTTGAGCCGGGATCCAGGGTTTGAGGTCTTGAATTCGCGATTAATCCGCCCTGAAAGCCTGGTTTCCGGTGTGAACTTGTCCTGATCGAAGAGAAGGGTCGGAATGACGATACCGGGCTCTACGAGTCATTCGAGGCTGCCCGCGATGACTTGGGCAACAGCCCCCGGCTCATATGCGTCAACTTAATTAAGCCAACCGCTGGTTCCCAAGCTCCCTGCTTGAGAACCCCCCGTTTGGGAAGCTCCGGCTTCCTCTCACGAAAGCCGCACCTATCATTCAGCCTTCACTCTTCCGACAGAATTGCGAAATGATTTCGGTGGCCTGGATTTGTTTGGCACTTGGTTGAGGAGTCGATCTGCGGGAAAATGACGGGGTGGACGGGGCCGTTCCGGGCAATTCATCGCTCCCGGGGCCGGGGTTCCCAAGGAGAAGGGGCTGTCGCCCAAATCCCCGCGGTAGCTTAGATTGCGTACCGGATACGATTTCGTCATTCCGGTGGAAACCGGAATCCAGGCCCTTGGAGAGGATTAATAGTCAATTCAAGCTCTTAAAAACTCTGGATCCCGGCTTAAAAGCACTGCCGGGATGACGGGTTGGGGGACTTGGTCGCAAAATGCCCGCTAAAGAAGTTTCATCTCCATTTGGACAACAGTCCCAGAACCTTGGGAACCAGCGGAGGGGGGGAACGTCAACATATCGAAACATCCCACTCTTAAGTTGACGGCCATGCCCCCCGGCTTGAGAACCTGTCCCGACATGCCGGGGATTTGAGGCAATGCACTCCATTTCCCGCCTGTGCTTCTCCTGCGTTTGCCTCTTGCGTTTCGTGCCGGGATGGAAATCCGGGACGACCCTGCCGGCTAATACCCAACCTATGTCCAACCAGGCTATTTGAAATCGCACCATCTCCAAATCCACACCCTATAAGAACTTGCGGACAGGCGTTTTTTCGGAGCCCCACCTTTATATGAATTTGCTAATGGTTATCTTCCAACAAGAAAGCTCGGATTGACCCTTTCAGAATGTCTGATCCGGTGATCCGGAAGTTTTCAATTCAGATTCCGGGGAGATGGATATGGTGACGAGATCTGAAGACAACCAATATGGAATGAGCGGTTCGCCGTTCGGTGGAGGTGGAACGGGCCAGGGTCCTCTTGATGAACAATCTATGAGAGGTTTTGAGCAATACTCCCAGACTTTTAGCAAATACCTCTCCGACAAGGATGAACATAAGAAATTTTCAGAAGAAGAAAAACTGAAAAGAGATCGCGCCAAGAAAGCAAACAGGATCTATAAGCAGATTTGTGACGACGTCGGTCTCAAAGCGTGCTTTTTCAGCAACTTCGGGGACTGGAGCGAGTATGTGGACGGAAGGATCAGCGAGACTGAATTCCACTCCCTTGCGACCACGAAGGCTCATCAGATGAAAGAAGACTGAGGCGGTTGTGAAAACAGTGCGGGGATGTCCGCTTAACATATAAAAGAAGGGCGAGGGAGTTGTTTCGCCGTATTGCCTACTGGTGAAAAAGCCGCGTTTTGCTAGAATGCAGAATGCGGCTTTTCTCTTTTAGGACCGAAGGGAATCAAAGATGCAAGACAGCGCAGAATATTGGATAGAGAAGCTGGGACTTGCCGACCACCCCGAAGGCGGCTATTTCGCGCCGGCTTACCGTTCGTATGAGCGACTGCGGGCTGAGATGCTCCCGTGCAGGTTCGAGGGCGACCGTGCCGTTGTTTCCTCGATCTATTACCTGCTCAAAAGAGGGCAGTTCTCCGCAATCCACAGACTGAAAAATTTCGAGATCTGGAGTTTTTATGCGGGGGCTCCGCTTTCCCTGTACGTTTTCGGGCCCGACGGCAGGCTGAGCGAACGGAGGCTGGGACGGGATGTCGAAAAAGGCGAGGTTTTTCAAGCCACTATCGAACCGGGACTCTGGTTCGGGGCGGCTCCCATGGGGGAGGGCGAATTCACTCTGGCCGGCTGCACGGTAGCCCCCGGCTTCGAATATTCAGACCTGGAATTTGCCTGCAGGAAAGACCTGACGGAAGCTTATCCCGAACACCGGGACTTGATCGAGAGGCTGACAAGAAGCTGATCCGGTTCGCCAAGAGGCGGTCTGGCTGTCCAAACCCAGCGCATTACCGACCGTCTTTTCTTGAAACCAATTTCCGTATTGTGGTGTGTCGAATCAAGCCGTCCAATGTGGCTGTTGTGAATACCTTCCCGTTCAGTCGGAGCAACAGTTGCCGCATATCCTCGCGCCGTTGGCGAAAACCTCGGCCGTCAATGCAAGCTATAACTTCATAATACGGCCGACCGGCAGCAATATGATCGTTGCGCTGAGTTTCCAATTCCTTGATGCGGGCGATCTTGTCTCTGGCCGTACCGTCGTCGCTGGTGATCTTGGCCTCAATTACGCCAATGGGGCTTATTTCATCAGGAATGCAGAAGTCAGGTGCCTGACCAAAGCCAGGAATTCTTTCCGCTCTTCCGGTTTTTCGGTAAGAAACTCCTGCTTTTCGCAAACGCTCTTCAACCGCGTTTTCCATTACTTCCCCCACCAATTCGGAAACGGCATCCCGGTGGCCTGCAAATGGACGTCCCAAGTATCGTTCATAAAGCAAAACGGCGTAAGGAACGCTTTCTCCGGCCGCGTATTTCAGGGATTCCATTCCATTCTGAGTATCAAACTTTGCAAGGCGGTGGACAAAACCTTCCTGATGTTCCGGTGCTCCTCTAGCGATGTAATTGACAGCCACACTGGTCAGATGATCGATTCTTTCAAGAGTCTTGGGTTTTATCGAAATTGCACCTTCTGACATGCGGGCGTTCCGAATTCGATTCTGATAGCGGAGCAGGGCCATCTTAATGTACTCGGGATTTTCACGGCAATGCCTGTCGATAGTCCTGGCCGCTCCCTGGGTTATGTCGCTATTCAACTCGGATCGCGCAAGTTCCGCCCATTCTGGTGCCGTCATTCCAAGGATTGATCTGATTACACCGAAAACGCGACTGTTCTCTTCCAGTGCCTTGTTGACGGTTATTTCCGAGAAATCCTCAAATCCTTTGCTCGCACGTTTTAGAATCTCGTATGCATTCCGGAAGTCCGAGTAGTTGGGAAAAGCTTTTCCCTTGGGCATGAGTAGAAATTCGGATACCAGATCGGAAAATATGGCATCCACCATATCTTCCAGGTGTTCATGAAGTTTTTGTGGAGAAAGCTCAAAAGGCTTTTTCGTCGTCAACTGCTCTTCTCCCCGACACATCTACCAATGTCCGGACAAGTCTCTCAGCATCAATCTCATCCCTCAAGGTCGCGATGAAGGTTCCGGCCAGCATCATGCGTTCCCTGATTGTAGCCCCTGATTGCCATTTATCTTTCAAACGGTTCACGGTTCTTCTGGCTATGTGCCCGGCGAGCAGGCATCGAACGTCTCCTTCGGTAATCCGAAGACCGGCTTTTCGAAGAGCGGAAAGATCACTCTTCAACACATCTGGAATTGAATCCGATTTGCCGCAGGCTCCTTCTTTCCGACATACGAAAATGGAATCCAGGACGGACGACTTGGTTCGAGCTATATGAAGCGAAGCACCCATCTCAGCCGGCGCAGGCAGAGTTGCCGTGCAATCGAGCCCTGAATCCAGAATTGCCACGATGATTGGAATATAGGCGTTAGGGTCGTTATGATGGAAAGTGAAGACAAAAGGTGCATGCTGCTTCAACGCCGCAGCGTAATGACGGAAGATTCTCGACAGACCTGCCGTGAAATGCTCCAAACCGCGCCCCATCACAGCATTCCCAGTTAATTCGTGAGGGGTCTTGGTGGATGTGGCCTCAAAACTGTCGAACTCACCCCCGAGCGCCAATCGAAGCCAAACGTAACAAAAATCCATTAATTCAGCATACTGGACATTGTCAAAGTAAGGCGGATCGGTAAACACCCCGTCGAGTGAGTCTGGCTCGAGAGGTACGCTTTCGGCAGATCGGGAGTTGATCCATGCCTCACGGGAATCGGCGTGTGGAAATCGGTTCACCTGCTCCGCCTTGATACTCTCTCCCATGATAGGGATAAATTCTTTCCGATGCCCTCTCAGCCGTGTTTCGAATGGTTGTCTACAGTATTCCTTCGCTTTGCGATATTTCTGGACAAAGTGACGGAAAGCTCCTGCTCCCACCTTGGGAATTCCCAGCAGACTATTTTCACATTGGACCAGTCCAACCGGAAAACCATGAACGCTGAAGATATCCTGACATTTCAGGGCGTAAGTGTCATAACGCGCGAGCATGTTTTGATATCTAAGGAAATCGGAGAAGACTGTAAGTAGTGCGTGCCGAGATTGGGGATGCTCAACTGCGGAGATTCGTTTCAGTAGTGAGCCAAGTCCGAGAAGTTGACGATCGTTGAACATTTCCCGAAAAAGCTTATATCCCCAGCGGTGAAGGCGTTTAGTTTCATCTCCCGGTGGAATAGGAGTTGATGGGATCAGAAATCCGGATTGCCTTTCTTCAAGGGCATGTTTCGCTTTAAGATATCTGGCAAGATCGTCTGCATCCGGAGTTTTGAAGAAGCGCCCCTCATGGTCAGCCTTGCAGTCTGAGCAGTAGTATTCAATGGCCCAAATGCGGTGCCTGGGAGGTGCGGAAGGGTTCTTCTCCGGATAGGAAAAAACTGCCGAGCAAGCCGAGCATGTCATTCTGTTCCTCTTGGCGGGACCTTCGACGAAGACGGTATCGCCACAGGCGCTGCACGATTCAGGACTGTTTCTCGTCGGCAATTTTTCGTATTCGTTTAGTTCTCCGCATTTACGACAGGCCACCACATGTCTCGGATGCCGTTCTGCTTCAGCAAGCAAGTAACCCGGAAAAAGGTCATTCTCCGTTCCACACTCCGGACACTTTTGCGTTTTTACCCAAATGAAATACTTAACATCCGCTGGTCTACCGCAGATCTTGCACGAGGTGGAGTAAAAAGCACCAATATCCAACTCCGTCGCGCGTATAATCTCTTCGGCATGCTCTTCAAAGGCGGTCAGGTCGAGAGGTGCCAACGACTGGCGGACTATCCAAAACGACATAGGGTTGATGTCTGCGCCAACTATACTGAATCCCAGACGGTTTGCTTCAATTACCGGAGTCCCTCCGCCCATGAAGGGGTCTGCTATTACTCCGGCAAACTGGTGGGCTCTCCAGTAGTCTTGCTGGAGTGAATTCTCACCATTGAATTCGGCCAAAAGGAGATTTCGGAATACTGTCCCGGGACGCCTCGCAAACCATTTATGTATCCCGATGATGGGGCGATAGTTCTGTTGGATCTGTTTTTCTCTTTGCGCCAAAGCGGCGGTAAACTCAATATCAAAGCGAGACTCGAGAGGACCGTGCTTTCCCGGTTCAGGCTTGATTTGGGACCCGTTCTCTCGCTTTGCACAAAGGATAACAGCTTGTCTCATTTTGCCTCTAGACGGAAATTCAATTCCCTTCCGCGGAATTGCTCGAAAGCAATGATGGAGAAACATTCAATGCTAAAATAGCATAGATTTGAGATGAAAGTGAGCGAAAGGGAATTTTTTCGGCACGGTCGTCTTAGGCCGATGACTCGCTTTGCAGGATGCGAGCAGGCATCGAATCTTGCGAAGCGGTTCCTGAGACCCGAAATTTGTTGCAAAGCTGTCGGGTTCACAAATCGGGATTCAGGGATTATCTTTGGGGATTATATGGCAAATCGGTACTGTGATCGCGCATTTAGTTTTCGAGGAGCGAAACGAAGCTGAATGTCAAATCCGGGAGGCGAGGTCGATGTCTCGTCAGGCGGAATCCCTGCCTGCCGGAAAGATAACGGTTCGGAAAAAGTCGGACCAACAAAATCATTGACAAGCTCTTGAACCTGTGCGAATAAGCCGCACATAATTCCTCGTTAGTATGAGGCGTTTGCACAAACACAAGCTGCTGCCCAGAAATGTCGAGAGACGCCAATGGGTAGACTAGGTACTGTCGGCATAAGGCTTTACCCGAAGCAGCTGGTCCTGAAGGGACCTACGTTGTGCACTGCTGAAAATCAACGAGTGGGGAAATTCGGGATTTTGACGCTACTCGCCCCCGGGTTTCCCGGGGGTTTTTTTATGGACCTTTATACGGAGGCTTTTGCCAATTGGACAGTCACAGTTGTCCGTGTCTGACTGATCAAGAACCAGCGGATTAGCCCACCAAAGCTTCTTCCCATACTGCTTTGTTGCTCTTTCCCGCTGGAATTTAGTGAGTGAAGACGGCAGCGAAGCAGGCGAATCTCATAAAAAATACCTGCCCCGCAACCTTTCCGTAAACCTCTTGATGAGACTTGCGCCGGAGTTCGTCCCGGCCAGGGTGTCACAGCGGCAGAAGACCGTCTTGGCTTAGGAAGAGGAATCCCGGATGAAATTCTCCAAGCTCTATTACGAATATCGCAGGATCTGGAAAGCGATAAAGCTCTTCTTCATCATCTCCGGACCTGGGATTGTGGTCATGGTCGCGGATAACGATGCGGGGGGAATCACCACCTACGCGGCGACCGGCGCAAAATATGGCTATAGCCTCATATGGTTCCTGCTGATTCTGGTTCCCGTGGCCTACTATATTCAGGAAATGACGGTGCGCCTCGGTGCAGTTACCAAACGGGGCCATGCAGAAGCGATTTTCATGGGATTTGGGTCTTTCTGGGGCTGGTTCTCTCTGCTGGATCTCATGGTCGTGAACTGGCTGACCCTGGTAACCGAATTCATCGGAATGTCGTCCGCGCTGGATATTTTTGGAATCCCGCCGTACGTAACTGTCTTCACGGTGTGCGCACTTATGTGCACCATGGTCATTCACGGACGTTACTGGACCTGGGAAAAGATCTCGCTACTGTTTTGCGCGGTAAACCTGATCTACATACCAGCAGCATTCATGGTAAATCCTTCTCCGTCTGAAGTTCTGCGTAGAGGCCTGGTGCCCAATTTTGCAGGGGGATTCAACAATGATCTCTTTTTCTACCTGATGGCCAATATCGGAACCACGATCGCTCCCTGGATGCTCTTCTTCCAGCAAAGTGCCGTTGTCGATAAAGGAATGAAGGAAAAAGACATTCCCTGGGGCAGGTTTGACACGCTCCTGGGATCGGCCCTGACGGTCGTCGTCGCGGTGTTCATCATCATAGTAACAGGAACCGTGCTTTACGGGACGGAGATAGAAAGTGCGGCCCAGGCATCGCAGATCCTGATGGGTATAAACAGGTACGTCGGCACGTTCATGGCCATAGGCCTTTTCGATGCCGGCCTGCTCGGCGCCATCTGCATCTCACTAGCGAGTTCATGGGCTTTCGGCGAGGTTTTCGGCTGGGCGCATTCGCTCAACTACAAAATCCGTGAAGCCCCCTGGTTTTACGGGAACTATTTTGTGACTTTGATCAGTGCCGGGCTTGTGGTCCTCATTCCGAATGCCCCACTGGTGTTGATAACCCTTTTTGTCCAGGTTATTGCGGTGACGTTACTCCCGGCAGCTTTGGTGTTCCTGATTCTGCTGCTTAACAACAAGAAGACCATGGCGGAGTACACGAATACACTTACTCAAAATATTGTTTGCATAACAATAGTGATCGGGATCGTAATACTTTCAACGTTGTATGCCGTCAGCACGCTTTTCCCAAATCTATTCAAATAAAAGAGAGATGTACCATGATCAGGAGACTCTTTCTTACCAATATTGAGAAGATTCGCGAGATAAACAGGAAGTATTCCACTCGCAACGTTGAGATGTCCAGGGGTGTCTCCATATCTTTGCTGCTCCTGAGGATATATTTGATATTTCTGGTTTGTCTGCTTATTTATAAATTCATCACTCTTCTGTAAGGAGTGAGACGATGACTGATTTAAGAAATGCCAACTTCGAAGCCGAGCTGTTCATCAGCGACCTGATCAAGAGGAAGGTCCTGTGGAACGGCAAAAAGATCGGGAAACTCCAGGACATCGTCATCGTTGAAAATGAGAAGTTGCCGGAGGTGTCTCATTTCATCGTTTCGAGGTCCTTCGGGCACAAGTCCCTCATGATCCCGTGGGCCCGGGTCAAAACGGTGAGTTCCAGCCTGATTGAGGTCGATATCGAATCGATCGAGCAATACGAACAGGAACCGGCGGAATCGCAGGTTCTCCTGCGCGACCATATTCTCGACAAGAAGGTCATCGACATGGACGACAATGAAATCGACGTCGTCTATGACGTGAAGCTCGTGCTTATCAATAAGAAGCTTTTCGTAACCGATGTGGACTTCAGCAAATATGGCCTGCTGAGGCGGATCGGTTTCAGGTGGCTCGCCAGGATGGTTTACAGTCTTGCGGAGATATTCAAAAAAGAGACCCTTTCCTGGTCTTATGTCGCTCCCCTGCCGAAAGACATCAGCAGCTTCAAGGGGAACGTCAAACTGAATGTACTGAAAGAGAAACTACCCGAAATTCACCCGGTGGACCTGGCGGATATGCTCGAAGAAATGGAAGATAGCCAGCGGCTCGCTCTTTTCAAAGAACTGGACACGGAGCAGGCCTCCGATACCCTCGAGGAAATCGAGCCGAGGGTCCAGAGAACCCTTATTTCATCCCTGGAAAGAAGCCGCGTGGCCGAGTTGATCAATGAGATGACGCCGGCGCAGGGTGCGGATGTTCTTGCCATCCTCCCGAGCAGCGACGCGGACGAGATCCTTAAGCTCATGGACAGCGAAAAGACCCGGAAGATAGAGCAGCTTCTGAGCAAACACTACGATACCATCCTGAACCTTGCGACCTCGCGCTTTCTGAAATTTCCGGAAAACCTGACGGTTACCGATGCGATCAGGCGCTATCGCCACAGCTCATACGACAAGGACGTGGACACCTACATCTATATCGTAAACGGAAACGACAAGCTGCTCGGTGTTGTCGATATCCAGGAACTCCTTCAGGCCCGGCTGGAAGAGACGTTGAGCGAAATAATGATAACGGAGGTCATAAGCCTCCATCCCGATGCTTCCCTCCAGGACGCGGTCGAGACATTTTCACGCTATAACTTCCGGGCCCTTCCGGTAACCGATGAAGGAGAACACATCCTTGGAGTTATTCCCTACAGGGACATCATGAAACTGGAGCATAATTTCATATAGGGACGTGAGTTCGACGACAGATTGCGTGCACAATTCCTTGGTATAGTTTCGGCACGGTTTCCCGACCGTGCCGTTTTGTTCTCGAGGGCCGTTCACTTTGTCTTCAAGAGAGTTGTGACGGAGGGGGATATCGGCAAAGCAGGTGCTGCAACCTCGGCCTGCCGGGATGGGGTTCCCAAGCAGGAGCTCATTGGCGTCAACTCAAGCGAGCCGAGTTGTTTTTGCGCTTTCAGCGCATGAAGCCGTCGCCGTACTCTAAGTTGACGGCAATGAGCAGGAGCCTGGGAACCAGCGGTTGGGCTTAAGTTGACGCATATGAGGCGGGCCTTGGGAACCAGCGGGGGAGGGGGCTTTCCCACCCACAATGTGGGCCGGGCGATGGGCAGGATGATGCCCTGGCCACCCTACGTCGGCTTAAGTGGCGGCATCGTGTAGGGTGGGCAAAAGCGAAGCGTTGCCCACCATCCGTCCCCGAAGGCCGGATGGTGGGCACATATAAACCTTTATGAATCCTGCCGGCCTGTCGAATCACCGCCCCCGCCCAGGACGGAATAGAGCCGCACCTGGTTCGAGAGCTTTGCCAGCCGTATTGAAATTAACCCTTGCTGGGCTGCGTACATCGAACGCTGGGCGTCGAGCACGTTCAGGTAAATGTCGGTCCCTTTCTCGTAGCGCGCATTCGACAGCCTGTATGCTTGCACAGAGGCATCTACGAGGGACTCCTGCGCCGCTATCTGGTCCCCGAGAGTTCCTCTCTGGGCAAGCGCATCGGCCACTTCCCGGAATGCACCCTGGATTGCCCGCTCATATTGGGCGACTGCGACCTCCCTGTCCACTTTCGTTACCGTCACGGCCGACCAGAGGCGTGTATCGAAGATCGGCATCACGAGCTGCGGGGCGTAATTCCAGGCAAGGGATCCGGGCTGGAAGAGTCCGGCCAGATCGGCACTGGAGGTCCCGATAGCCGAGGTGATCGAGATGCGTGGAAAGAGGGCTGCCCGTGCCGCTCCGATATTTGCGTTTGCGGCCTTGAGAGTGCTCTCGGCCTGGAGGATGTCGGGCCTGCTCAGGAGCACCTCCGACGAGAGCCCGGGCGAGACGTCCGGCATCTGCCTGACAACGTCCAGCGACTCCGGTATTTTTCCCGCGACAGGAGAACCGACGAGCAGGTTCAGGGCGTTCTCATCCTGGGCGACCAGTTGGGTGAACTTAGCGACGTCCACCCGCGAGGATTCAACTCGCGTCTGTACCTGGCGGAGGTCCAGTTCGGGCGCGAGTCCGACTTCGAACCGCCGCTTGATCAGGTTGTAGGAAGCCTGCTGCGCTTCGAGGGTGGATTGGGAGAGCCTGAGATTCTCTCGATCGGCCACCAGGGTCAGGTATGCACTCGCAACTTCGGATATGAGCAGGATCTGTGCGCTCCGCCGAGCATGCTCCGTGGCGAAATACTGCTCCAGCGCGCTCTGGGTAAGGCTTCGGATTCGCCCAAAAAAGTCTATTTCCCAGGAGGCGATTCCCAGGCTTGCCGTGTAAGATTCCGAAATCACTTTATGCCCCGCCCCGGAAACATCGGCCGGCTGGCGTTGGGTGAAGCCGCTCGCGGCAGCATCGGCCGTCGGGAAAAGATCGGCGCGCTGGATCCTGTACATCGCGCGGGCCCTCTCCACGTTCAATGCCGCCACCCGAAGGTCTCGGTTGTTTTTCAGGGCCGTATCGATAACCCCCCGGAGGCGCTCGTCGGTGAAGAATTCCCGCCATTTCAGGGCAGAAGCTGCGGGGGCCTCCTGAGGGGCCTCACGGTAAGCCGGACCGTTCGGCCATTCGGCCGGGACCGGTGCCTCAGGGCGTGAATATTTGGGAATCATGGTGCTGCAGCCGGTGAGAAGAAAGGCTGCAGCCGCCAGGATTGAAACCGTCTTCCTCGTCATATCAATTCCCCTCCGGAAGGCTCTCGGACGAAGGGGGTGTCCCCGCACGGGCGCCTTCTTTCTTACCGAACAATTGAACCACCGCGACATAGAACAGTGGAATAAAGGGGGTCGCCAGAAATGTGGCGGCAATCATTCCGCCCAGAACGCCGGTACCGATGGCGATCTGCGCGCCGGCGCCGGCGCCGTTTGCCATAGCAAGGGGGAGGACGCCGAAACCGAAGGCCATCGAGGTCATTACTATCGGGCGAACCCTGAGTTTTGCCCCCTCCAGTGTAGCCTCTATCAGGGGCACACCTTCCTGCACTTTGGCCATCGCAAACTGAACGATCAAAATGGCGTTCTTGGTCGTCAAGCCAGCGACGGTGAGGAGCCCGATCTGGAAGTAAACGTCGTTTGGAAGTTGGCGAATGGACGACGCAATCACTCCGCCAATGAGCCCCAGCGGCAGAGTCAGCATGACGGAGATGGGGACGGTCCAGCTCTCATAGAGAGCCGCCAGGCAGAGAAAGATGACTATAACGGAGAACACGTAGAGAAGCCCGGCCTGCGACTTAGCCATTCGCTCCTGGTAGGAAAGTCCCGTCCAGTCAAAACCGATGCCCTGGGGCAGCTTCGAGGCGATATCTTCCATTGCCTGCATCGCCTCCCCGGAACTCCTCCCCTGAGGAGCTTCACCCCAGATGTTCAATGCCGGGAAGCTGTTGAAACGCTCCAGCCGTGGCGATCCGAAAAACCAGTGGCCGGTGGCGAAGGAGGAAAACGGAGTCATTGTTCCAACACCGTTTTTGACGTAGAGCCTTTCCAGGTCCTTAGGGAGCATGCGGTAGGGGGCGTCGGACTGGACGTAAACCCTTTTTACACGTCCCCCCTGGAGGAAGTTATTCACATAAGCCCCGCCGAAGGCGGCCGAGATGGTATTGTGGACGGAGTCAATGGGGACTCCCAGGGTGCCGGCCTTTTCCCAATCCACGTCGACTCTGTACTGGGCAACGTCTTCCAGGCCGTTCGGGCGGACCCGAATCAGCCGCGGATCTTTGGAAGCCATGCCGAGCAACTGGTTGCGGCCCGCCATAAGAGCCTCATGACCCAGCCCGGCCCTGTCCTGCAACTGGAAGTCAAAGCCGTTTGCCTGCCCGAGTTCGCGGACTGCCGGAGGTGCAAATGCAAGAACCTGTGCGTTGCGAATCGTCGAAAACCTCCTCGATGCGCGTGTCACCAGTTCGGACACCTTCTGTTTTTTATCCTTGCGCAGGTCCCAGTCCCTGAGATTGACGAACCCCAGGCCGACATTCTGCCCTGTCCCGGAAAAGCCCCTGCCCGTCAGAGTGAAGATGTTGTCCACCGTGTCTTTTTCCTCATCGAGGAAATAGTTCCGGACTTCGGTCATCACCTGCTCTGTCTGCTCAAGGGTGGATCCGGCCGGGAGCGTTGCCTGGATGTACATGTTGCCCTGGTCCTCATTGGGGAGGTACGAAGTGGGCATTTTTTGGAAAAGGTACCCCAAACCCGCAACCAGCAGAATGTAAATCAGGAGGTATGGCAGCTTCGCCCTGATAATGTGGGCGACCATTCCCTGATAGCCTCTCCTGGCTTTGCGGAAAGAGCGGTCGAACCACCGGAAGAAAGGCCGGAAGATAAAAAAGGCGGTTTCAGAGGGTTCATGCCCCTTTTCATGCTGTTTGAGGAGCGATGCGCACAGGACCGGCGTGAGCACGAGGGCTACCACCACCGAGAGAAGCATTGCCGAGATAAGAGTTATTGAGAACTGGCGGTAGATGACGCCCGTGGACCCGGTGAAGAACGCCATCGGACCGAAAACGGCTGCAAGGACAAGCCCGATTCCGATCAGGGCGCTGGTTATTTCTTTCATCGACTTGCGCGTGGCTTCTTTGGGCGGTAATCCCTCCTCGGCCATGACGCGTTCGACGTTTTCAACCACGACAATGGCGTCGTCCACCAGGAGGCCGATTGCAAGAACCATAGCGAACATGGTGAGCATGTTGATGGAAAATCCGAACATGCCCAGGGCGGCGAAGGTTCCGAGGACAACTACCGGCACCGCCAGGGTGGGTATCAGCGTGGCCCGCATGTTTCCCATGAAAAGATACATAACCAGGAAGACCAGCAGAATTGCCTCGAACAGGGTTTTTACGACTTCGTCTATTGCGACCCTGACGAAAAGCGTGGTGTCCATGGGAAACGTAACTTTCATGCCCGGTGGAAAATATCTGGAGAGTTCCTTGAGCTTTGCCTTGATCCCCTCGGCTGTTTTCAAGGCATTGGCGTCCGGCGCCTGGCGGATTGCCAAACCGCTTGAAGGTTTGCCGTTGAAAAGCTGCAGAGTCCCGTACCTCTCGGTGCCCAACTCCGTCCATCCCACATCGCGCACGCGCACGACGGAGCCGTCAGGGTTATTTCGCAGCGGAATTGCCGCGAACTGCTCCGGCGTTCTGAGCAAATTCTGGACAATGATCGATGCGTTCATGCGCTGACCGTCCACTGCCGGGGCCCCGCCGAACTGACCCGCCGAGACTTCGACGTTGTAGGCCCTGAGCCCCTTGATTATGTCGTCCACCGTCATGCGGTAATTGGTCAGCTTGTCCGGATTGAGCCATATCCTCATGGCATACTGCGAACTGAACGTCTCGACTTCCCCTACGCCGGGAACCCGCGCCAACACCTCCTGCAGACTTGTCTGCGCATAGTCCGAGAGGTCATAGTCGGCCATGCTGCCGTCTTCCGAGGTGAGCCCGACGATTATGAGCCAGTTTCTGGTCGACTTGCTGACTTTGACACCCTGGTTCTGAACCACGTCGGGCAGGCTTGCCATGGCCAGCTGCAGTTTATTTTGCACCTGCGCCCAGGCGAGGTCCGGATCGGTCCCCGGGGCAAAGGTGAGTTCTATTCTGCCGCTGCCGGACGCGTCACTCGTTGCCGACATATAGAGCAGCTTGTCGAACCCGGTCATCTTCTGCTCGATGATCTGGACGACGCTGTTTTCCACGGTTTCGGCTGAGGCGCCGGGATAATACGCGTCAATTGCAATGGAAGGTGGGGCTATGGGTGGATACTGGGCGATGGGCAGGTTGAAAATTGCCAATCCGCCGGCAAGCATCATGATGATGGCTATAACCCAGGCAAAGACCGGGCGGTCCAGGAAAAAATTCGACAGCATCGCGGTCCTCCGTTATTTCTTTTCACCAGCCGGGCTGGGTTTCACTGTATCCGAGCCTGCTTTCGGACCGTTATAGGCCACGGGATTGACCGTCGCGCCGGCACGGACCTTCAGCATGCCCTCGACAATCACCCTGTCCCCGGCCGACACTCCGGATGTGACGAGCCACTGGTCTCCTATGGCTCGATCGAGGGTCAGTATTTTCTGCTGGACCTTGCCGGATTCATCGACGGTCAGGACGATCGGCTCGCCTTTAGCGGTCCGGCTCACTCCCTGCTGAGGAACCAGGATTGCCTGCTCGGAGATTCCCTCCTGCACGGCTGCCCTGACGAACATACCCGGGAGGAGGAGGTGACGGGGATTCGGGACCACGATGCGCAGAGTGAAAGATCCGGTCGCCTGGTCTACGCTGACATCGCGGAACTGAAGGGTGCCTTCGATCGGATACGGCGTTCCGTCTTCCAGAAGTATCCGAACTTTCTTCTCGCCTATTTTGTTGGCGGTGAGCTTGCCGGAGTCCATGTTGCGTTTCAGGCGCAGCAGTTCGGCGGAAGATTGGGTTACATCGACATAAATGGGGTCGAGCTGGTGAATGGTTGCAAGCATCAGCGGCTGATATGCGGTCACCAGGGCGCCGTCCGTCACGGTCGATCTGCCGATGCGTCCCGCGATGGGCGCTGTGACGCGGGTGTAGCCCAAATTGATGCGGGCTGCCTCAACGGCCGTTTTCCAGTATTCGATCTCGGCCT
This sequence comes from Pseudomonadota bacterium, assembly GCA_023416335.1. The sequence goes on from JAEZHY010000233.1 coordinate 15,656, forward strand.
GGGCCTGTCCGACTGCAGCTGCCGCATCGTCGTAGTCCTGCTTGCTGACTGCTTTATCTACGAGAAGTTCCTTGTAACGCTCGGACCTCGACTTGATGGCGGGCAGGTTGGCCTGGGCCTTCCCAAGCGATGCCTTCGCGGAATCATATGCCACCTGGAAAGGCGCCGGATCTATCTGGTACAGGAGTTGGCCGGCCTTGACGTCGGATCCCTCCTGGAAAAGGCGCTTCTGAATAATGCCGTTTACCTGGGGCCTGATTTCCGAAACCAGGTAGGGCGCGGTGCGGCCCGGCAGTTCCGTGCTCAACTCGACCGGTTGAGCGGCCAGTGTCACTACACCCACTTCCGGGATGGGAGCCTGTGCGGTCTGTTGCGTGTGTCCGCTGTCGCATCCCCCCAGGAGCAAAAGGCCCCACAGGGCCGCCAAAACCATTGTGCGTCTGATTGTATGGAACCTGTTGTTGAACTGCATGTAAACCTCGCAAAATTTCGATTTTAGCTCTCAGTACGCAAATACTCCGAATCCCGATCAGACCTCGACCATTCCCTTGAAGAAGATGTTGAGAATGGCCTCCGGGTTTTCCGGGTAAGGATGGCGCTCGGGCGATTCGAGCCAGAGCAAAAGAAATGTATTCACAACGCTGTCCAGTGCGAACGCCAGATTCCGAGGATCGGCGATCTGCCGAAAACGCTTGTTTCTGATGCCGCTGTCAATGACGGAGACCAGCTTTTCCAGGAAATCGTAGTAACTCTTTCGCACCTCTTCGTAGATCCCCGTCGCCTTGATAGAGAAGCTGACGCCTCTGCTTTCGGTAACGTAAAGCCGCACGAAGGGCAGGTTGCTGCAGAACAGCTCCCCTTTTACCCGGACGTAGTTGCGGAGTTTGTCGATCTCGTCCCCCGGTGCATCGAGAATCCGCACTATCGTGTCGTGGTACTTCTCGCATTCTTCCAGAACGAGCGCCTTGTAGAGGTCCTCCTTGTTCTGAAAGAACTTGTAGAGTGTGCCGATTGCGAACTCGGCCTTCTCCGCGATTTCATGAATACATACGTTATGAAATCCCTTCTCCGAGAAAAGGTCGAGGGCAGCCGCCAGTATCTCTCGGCGCTGCCGCAGCTTGTCCCGTTCGCGTCTCGGGAGTTTTTCATTCGTCATGGTCTCACTCTTATTTGCTGAATGGAGTTTGTAGAAACTGAATATGGCGTCACTTTTTATAATACTACGTCACTCAAGTTCAAGAAAAATCGCAAAGGTAAAGTTTCCCTTTCAAATCCGGTTATGGGGCGGTTTCCCGACTTGGCCGTTTTTCGGCTGCCGGGCCGGCACGGTCGGGAAACCGTGCCTCAACTCAGGGGAAACCGAGCTCAACTCAACGGGGTCGAAGTTTTCATTCTCGTTCAAACCCCGCCGGTGGCGTGGCGGCTTTGCTCTTGGGAGACTTCGGAAAAATGGAACGGCGAGCGGCGTAGGGTGGGCACAGCACCATCGTGCCCACCGTCCGTCCCCACGGATCAAGTCTCGTCGGGATGCCTGGGCGGTGGGCACCCCCAAAAGAGGGACCGCGCTTCGCTCCCCCACCCTTCACGACTCTGTATGCTGCAACCAAAATGAGATATCAGATCATCCACCCCGGTTAAACGGAGTTTCTATTTCTATATGAAATTCCATAAGAGTAAGCGAGCGAGGCTCGTAGGGTGGGCAGAGGCATTATCCTGCCCACCGCCCGTATCCTTGGACCAAGCCTTCATCGTTATGGCCGGGTGGTGGGCACGGTGAAGCTTTGTGCCCACCCTACACGATCTTACTGCAGAGATGTCGGGGCTGGAGGTATTCAGGAACAGTCCGCGAAACGCGTCCGAAACTTGTCGGTCCGGGGCGATTATCAACTGTCCCACTCGATGCCGTTTATGCGCATTCCACCCACACCGTATGGCTTACCAGGCCCAGGTCGCTTATTGTACGGCTCATTGCCCGTCCAAGCGGACTTTTGCCTTCCGGCGCGGATGGGGAACTCCAGTATATGTGGATGGTCAGTTCATTGTTTATGCTGTTGCCGTAGACAAGCATCCTTGCCGATTTTCCGTTCATGCGGGGGATTCGGATCTTGCTGCAGATCTCGATAACCCTGGTTCTCTCTATGGATCCGGCAGCCTTCACGCTGATTATCTCGAGCCAGTTCATGTCGTTTGTCTTATCCGTCCGATGCATTACCGGCACCTTTTCCGGCTGACAGGGAATCCCGGGGGAATTATCCGGTCGCGTTTGAGACAGTTTTACCCGGAGCCGCTTTCGAGCGCTCGTCTTCGATCCAGTACGTATGGTTGATCAGACCGAAACCACTCAGGGCAGACTCAAGCTCAAAGCCGAATCTGCTCCTCTGTCCGGGATCGGCATTCCACTGAAGGTGGATGGTAACATCGGTTTCATAGCGAACACTGCGATAGACGACGATCCCCGGCAGTGCACCGGCTGCGGACCGGCAGCATTCCCTGCAGAATTCCAGAACTTTCGCAGCTTCGGCAGGACCCGCAGTGCGAATGCTTATCATCTCGAGCCAATTCATACGGCTATTCCTGTCTTCGTCTTCCGTTCCAACTGGATCGGATCGGAAGGATTTCTGATTTAAGAGGCCGCAGTTCCGACTCTTTCGCTTTGAGAGGGATTTAAGGGGCAGGCGGCGGGGGAGCCGCCCCGGATCGAGCCGGATGTGTGCGACCTCGAATTTGGAGATACAGCTAATCTTATGCCAACTTGTTTGTGCTGGATTCTCAAGTACTTAGTAGATCATCTTTGACTTTGCCCGTTGTATATCGTAAATATTCGTTACATATCGTTTGATCGTTCTATTTCGTGATCCGTGTGGGGGGAATTCAGGTATGCATATTGATGAAAACGAGTTCTTCCGGCAGGCAACCTTGCGCATCTGCAGCAGCCTGGATATCGAGAAAGCTTTATTCAACTGCCTGCAATACATCACTATGTTCGTGCCCGCTTCCCTTGGATCTCTGTCCCTCTACGAACCGTCGGACGGAGTTGTCCGGGGTCTTGCATTGGTCGACCGTGACGGGATCAAGAAACCTCTTCCGCCCATTCAGATGTCCCGGGAGGCCAGACAGGAGATCGAGTCGGACGAGGCGTTGCGAGATATCCGTATTATCGAACCCGGGGAACATTATTCAGTGGCGAAGATTTTGCGTCCATACATGGATATCTCGGGTCACTCCTCGCTCGTCATGAATCTCACGATCGAGGGCATGCGCCTGGGGACGTTTGCACTGATGGCTGAAGGTAAAAAGAGGTTCACAAAAAACGATTTACGCCTTGTTTCACTTTTGAGAGAACCCTTCTCGATCGCTATGTCCAACGCGCTGCGCTACGGGGAAGTCGTAAGGCTAAAGGAAATGGTTGACGCCGAGAACCGCGAACTCAGCCGGGAACTTCAACACTTTTCCGTCAGTGAAATCATCGGGGCAGAGTATGGGCTGAAAGCGACTATGGAAATGGTGCGGCAGGTGGGGCCTTTGAACAGTCCGGTGGTGCTTTTGGGAGAGACGGGAGTGGGCAAGGAGGTCGTGGCCAATGCGATCCATTACACTTCGTCCAGGAGAGGCGGTCCGCTTATAAAGGTCAACTGCGGCGCGATCGCAGACAATCTTCTGGACAGCGAACTCTTCGGGCACGAACGGGGTGCGTTTACTGGGGCGATTACACAAAAGAGGGGGCGTTTCGAGCGTGCCGACGGAGGGAGCATATTTCTCGATGAAATCGGCGAATTGCCTCATCCTGCGCAGGTAAGGCTTCTCCGGGTGCTTCAGCACAAGGAAATCGAACGCGTTGGCGGGGTGAAGACCATCCCTGTCGATGTCCGGATCATTGCGGCTACGCATAGAAACATGGAAGAGATGGTCCGATCGGGTGCTTTCCGGGAGGACCTGTGGTTTCGACTCAATGTCTTCCCGATCAGGATACCCCCATTGAGGCACCGCAAAGAGGACATTCCCGCGCTGGTTCACCATTTTATCGAAACCAAATCCAGAGACCTCAAAATTTACCCTCTCCCTTCCGTAACCGCGGAGGAGGTCGAGCGGCTGAAGGCGTATCATTGGCCGGGGAACATACGAGAACTTGAGAACCTGATCGAGCGGGAACTCATCCACAGGAGGGGCAAGGGGGAGGTTGGTCTGCTGAGATTCGAACATTTCGAGGACCAGGGAAAGCCTGAACCGGCAGGAATGGAATTCGACGACAGCCGCAACACACTGATTTTTGAGGAAGCCGTTTCGCAGCATATTCGCCGGGCGCTTCAGATTGCAAACGGCAAAATAAGCGGTCCCGGAGGGGCGGCTCAACTGTTGGGATTGAATCCGAACACCCTCCGAAGCAGGATGCGCAAATTGGGTATTCCTTTCAGATATTCAGGAAGGTGATCCAGCTGAAAGCAGTGCAATGCGCCGGGCGCTCAGCCGACAATTTCTTTCAGCCTGTGCCGCCCTCTCGGGCCGGCACGGTCGAGAAACCGTGCCTCAACATAACGGAAGTTCCATTCCTCGTTCATAGTGCGTCCGGGATGAGGCGGCTACAATGGATCCCGGCTCAACAGCACTGTGGATGACGGGGATGTGAAGTCGGATACATTTGCAGAAAAGGCGATGGAAACCTGTTGATTCTCGGAGGATCAGGTCTGCGGCAGTGCGGCCAATTCCTTTATCAAAGGCGCAAGCTCGGCCCCTGCATTTTCGACGGCCTGCCGCACCGTCTCACTGAATCCTTCACCGTGTTCGAAGTCTTTCCCCGGCACCGTTATCAGCCAGGCGGGGGGTTCTTTTTTGAAGAGGAATTTCGTGTAAGCCAGGAGGACTGACGCGTCGAAGTTGTGACCTACACTCGGTGAGGCCATTTCGGCGGGAGCCGTTTTCGCAACATGCAGCCGGAGGTCGTCGGATGGGTCCGCAACCGAGCGGGTGTCGATGAAAAGAACGGCGGAGACGCCCGGTTCGGCTATATCGAGTGCGAGTTCCGGCGCGAGCTGGTGCGAATCGATCCGTCTGGTCTGGATTCCATCTTCCGAAAGAAGCGTCTCCAGGAGATCGGCCAAAAGAAAGCCTGCGCCGTCGTCACGACGCAGGCTGTTTCCGTATGCAAGAATTAGGATCATTATACCCTGGTATCTCGTCTCCCGAAAAAGAAGGAGATGTTCACCGGGACCATCCGGTCTCCTCCGTTGGAAGGACCGGATTGTCCGGCTGCAATCTGTAACGGGCAGCCTCTCGGCTAATCCCTGATTTTTTCGTCGACCAGTTCTCCATTGTGATCGAAGAGCTGGATATGGAGAGGCATTTTGCCTACTTCGTGCGTCGCACAGCTCAGGCAGGGATCGTAGATCCGCACACCGTGCTCGACACGGTTCATAAGGCCTTCCGTGATCTGAGGTCTTCCGGACATCCACGCCGAAGCGATCTGAGCAACCGTCTTGTTGATCGCCTGGTTGTTGTTTCCGGTTGCCACGATCAGGTTGGCTTTCTGCATAATGCCGTTGTCATCCACGTGATACTCGTGGATGAGGGTCCCGCGCGGCGCTTCCATGATGCCGACACCCATCGGTTCGTTTGCGCCGGCGATCGACCGGATGTGCGGATCGAAAAGCTGGGGATCTTCGATCAGCTCCTCGATCTTCTCCAGCGAGAAGAGGAGTTCGATCAGTCGGGCGTAATGGGTATGGAAGCTGCCGAGAACCGGCTTGCCGTGTCCGAGTCTTCTGAACTGTCTCAGTTCCCTGTCTGCTCGGGGCGTGCCCGCAAAGTCGCAGATGTTGACCCGGGCAAGGGGGCCGACGCGGTAAAGGCCTGCGCCGTTTCCGTATCCGGCCGGTTTGTAATACGGGAACTTCATGTAGCTGAACGGTTCGACCGCTTCGGCGATGATCTCACGGTATTTGTCGGTCGACAGGCCGGGTTCGAGGATTCTGCCGTCGGCATCCATGACCCTGAGAACGCCGTCATAGTGTTCGAGACCGCCTTCGGACGACACCAGGCCGATGAACAGGCTCGGAAAATCGCCGTAGGTCTTGATCTCTTCCTTGAAATTGTCGTAGTTTTCCTTGAGCAGGTCAAGGGCTGCTTCGGCCGTTTCGAACGCTTCCGGCAGACCCTTCCTGATCGTGTCGATCTGTTCGGGCGTCAGAGCTTCGCGTACGCCGCCCGGCACTGCCCAGGGCGGATGCACGCTCTTTGCGCCAAGCAGCCTGATGATATTCTGGCCGAAAGCACGCAGCCTTACTCCCTTTACGGCCAGGTCGGGGAACTTCTGGACCAGTCCGACCACATTGCGAATTGCCGGATCGCTTTCCATTCCGAGCAGCAGGTCGGGTGCGCTCAGGTGGAAGAAGCTCAGTGCGTGGCTCTGCGTGTACTGAGCATGGTTGATCAAACGGCGCAGCTTATTTGCCGCAGGCGGAATCTTGGCACCCAGGATAGCATCGCATGCTTTGGCCGACGCCAGCATGTGGCTGATCGGACAAATGCCGCAGATACGCATCGTTATACCCGGCATTTCCGGGAAGCTGCGCCCCTCACAGAATTTTTCAAAGCCGCGGAATTCCACCACGTGGAATTTGGCGTCGGCCACCTGACCGTTTGCGTCCAGGTGGACCGTTATCTTTCCGTGGCCCTCAATGCGAGTGACAGGTTCTATCGTTATAGTCTGTGCCATACTCGTCCTTCTCTATCGTATTCTCGGGTTTCGCACCGGGGCGTTTCAAAGAGACCGTCGCCCGCCCCAATTCCGAATCACCTAGCCGAAAGTACGCATCTGGATGGGCAGTTCGATTGGTCCTCCGGCAAGGATTGCGTTTATTGCGGCCCAGATCCTTTCCGGATCGGGCGGGCAGCCGGGCAGGAAGACATCGACCGGTATCACCTGATGCAGAGGCACCACTTTGGGCAGAAGGACCGGAATTTCGCCATCTTCAGGTTGCGGTATGGGGCCCGGGCCTTCCCTGTAGAACGGATCCGAATAAACGGAGGATACGATGTTTTCGAGTTTCAGCCGGTTGCGCATGCTCGGGACGTTGCCGGTTACGGCGCAATCGCCGAAAGCAACCACGAGCTTGCTTTTCTCCCTGAGTTCGCGGGCGAGGTGGAGGTTTTCCTCGTTGCAGACGGAACCTTCCACAAGCGTGACGTCCACTCCCTCCGGGAATTTCTTGATATCCGCAACCGGGCTGTAGACCAGATCCACCAGATTCAGTACATCCACGATCCGTTCATCAAGGTCCAACAGACTCATATGACAGCCGGCGCATCCCCCTAACCAGACGGTGGCCAGCCGAGCTTTGCTATTAGTTGATGTTGCCATGCTCCGACTCTCCTCTTATCAGGACCATCGCCAAATCTTCTTTTCACGACCATCCAGGATCCAGAGCAGGAAGTCGTGCTGCTTCTGCATTTCCGCCGCACTGGAACCCTTCTTGAACAGGGCCCCCGTCGGACAGACCTGGACGCACTTGCCGCAGCTCGTACAGCTCCGGCTCGTCCCCCAGGGTTGATTCATCCCCGCTATCACTCTGGATTGAATGCCCCGTCCTCCCATATCCAGTGTGTGCGCGCCTTCAACCTCATCGCATACGCGGTTGCAGCGGCCGCACAGAACGCACCGGTTATGATCCAGGACGTACCGTTCGTGGCTGGCATCCATCGGCAGGTCCGGACAGAGGTAGTCGTAGCGAACACTGGTCACGCCGAGCTTTGCCGCCAGGGTCTGCAATTCGCAGTTGCCGTTCTGGACGCATACCGCGCAGATGTGGTTGCGCTCGGCGAGGAGCAGTTCGATCATCTGTTGTCTGTATTTCTGGAGCTTTTCGGTATGGGTTCGAATCACCATGCCTTCAGCAACGGGTGTAACGCACGAAGCGAACAGCTTGGGGCTGCCTTCCACCTCGACAACACAGAGGCGGCACCCGCCGCGTTCGCTCAACCCCTTGAGATGGCAAAGGGTGGGAACGTCTATCCCCTGTTCTTTGATAGCGTCCAGGAGCGTGGCGTTTGCCGGGGCGCTAACGAGTTTATCGTTAATCGTAAGGGTGACAACCGACATTATGGCACCTCCATCGGAGATTTGTGCTGGATAGTCATCAGGCCACGGCGATCTTGAGCGGCTTTTCCGTAAACTGGCAAACGCCGGCCGGACAGTGATGGTCCCTAATGTGCGCTTCGTACTCATCCCTGAAGTAGCGCAGCGTGCTGTAAATGGGGTTGGGAGCAGTCATGCCGAGTCCGCACAGACTGGTCTCCTTGACCATCATGCAGAGTTCCTGCAGCTTGTCGAGGTCGTCCATGGTGGCGCTTCCGTTGGTGATCTTGCCGAGGATACGGTGCATCTGAACCGTACCGCCGCGGCACGGACCACACTTTCCGCAGCTCTCGTCCATGCAAAATTCCATGAAGAATTTCGCTACGTCGGGCATGCAGCTCTGGTCGTCCATTACGATTAGACCGCCGGAACCCATGATGGATCCCAGTCTCTGGAGGGTTTCATAGTCGATTGGCGTATCGAGGTATTCCGCCGGGATACATCCGCCCGAGGGGCCTCCGGTCTGGGCCGCTTTGAAGGGACGGCCGCCGGGGATTCCGCCGCCGATATCGAAGACGATCTCGCGCAGGGTGATGCCGATGGGGACTTCGATCAGGCCGGTATTATTGACCTTGCCGGCGAGGGCGAAAATCTTCGCGCCCTTGCTCTTTTCCGTGCCGTGCGATGCATAAAAGTCGGCGCCCTTGCTGATGATCGTTGTAATATTGCCAAACGTTTCCACGTTGTTGATCAGGGTAGGGCCGCCCCACAGGCCGCGGTTGGCGGGATATGGCGGACGGGGAATCGGCTGTCCGCGACGTCCCATGATCGACTGCATCAGGGCCGTTTCCTCGCCGCAGACAAATGCGCCCGCGCCCATGCGGATGTCTATGCGGAAATTGAAATTGCTGTCCAGGATGCGTGCGCCAAGAAGTCCCTTGCGCTCCGCCTGGCGGATTGCTTTTTCGAGCCGCTTGGCAGCAAGAGGATACTCGCCGCGGACATAAATGTAGCCCTGGTCCGCTCCCACCGCGAATCCCGCGATCGCCATTCCTTCGAGGACCCGGTGCGGATCGGATTCCATCAGGGTACGGTCCATGTACGCTCCGGGGTCGCCTTCATCGCCGTTTGCGACCACGTACTTGCGTTCACCCGGGGCCTTGCGCACCATGTCCCACTTGAGACCGGTCGGAAATCCCGCCCCGCCGCGTCCGCGAAGACCGCTTTTTACCATCGACGCGCAGACCTCTTCGGGGGCCATCTCACGCAGGACCTGACCCAGCGCGGTATAGCCTCTCCGAGCGATGTAGCTTTCGAGCTTTTCGGGGTCCACGGTGCCGCTTTCGGCGAGAACCAGTTTCTTTTGTTTCCTGAAGAAAGGCCAGTCATCCGGAATGACCTTGCTGTCCAGTTCCGGGACGAGTTGACCCTTCATATGCTTTTCGACGATCTGGGAAGCCAGGTCCGGGGTTACACCCTCATAGATGACGTCCGGCTTGCCTTCAAACTGGACTGTAACCAGAGGACCGCGGCTGCACGGGCCAAGGCACCCGGTGGCGACCGTTTCGATCTCGGTCTGCAGCCCTTCCACTTCGACAGCCTTCTTGAGGGCCTCCTCAACGGCTAGTGCTCCGGAAGAAATACAGGGAGTACTGGCACAGACGAGCAGCCGGCAGCGGAATTGCTTTTGACGGTCCAGTTCACTCTGGGCCATTTCTAAGAGTTCCTGTCGGTTCATAACGCTGTATTCTCCTTGAGTTCTGGACAATTCACGGCGCTTTTGCCTGGAATCGATGCTGGACGAATCCGGCCACGTCTATGCGGTCGCGGTTTCCTCCTCGGCACCTCCACCCGTTAAGGTGGCGCCTGTGCCAAGAGAGCCGCCGGAAAGGACCATTTTGATCTTCTCGACCGCGGTCTCCGGACTCTCTTTTCCAAGTACCTGGTTCTCGAATACAACCACAGGCGCAAGGCCGCAGCACCCAAGGCAGCGGGTCGTAGTCAGGGTCAACTCGCCGTCGGGAGTCGTCTGACCCGGTTCAAGACCGTACTCTTTCGAAATCGCATCGACTATCTCATTTGCCCGCCCGACATAGCAGGCCGTTCCGAGACAAACGATGGCATTGTGCTTTCCCTGCGGTTTGAGGGAAAAGAAATGATAGAAAGTGGCGACTCCATAAACCCAACTGAACGGCAGCTTGAGCTGCCTTGCGATGTAGATCATCACCTCTTCGGGCAAATACCCGAACGCTTCCTGTGCCGAGGTGAGGACCTCAATCAGCGCGTCTTGCTTGTACTGCTGTCTTTTCAACACGCGATCGATGCCCTTGTAACGGGGATCCTTCCCGTTGTCGGCGCTCTTTTTTGGACTGGCTTCAGGCATAACATTTTCCTCCATTTACCAGCGCAGTGAGGGGGTGAGAAGCAGATAATACCAGACCAACGATTAAAACAGACATTCAGCCAAGACGTGCAAGATTTTCGGGGCCGGACAGGCCGCCTGCACGCAATTCCGGCAAGGGCTGGGGCCATAAAGCACAAATCGGCAGCTCGCCTCCATGATACCATGTAACGATTTTCACATGAAGGTGCCTGCCTCCCCATCCTACCATTCCGCTTGCGCGACTCTTAGCGCGAAAGCAGTGAAACCTGTAACCATATATCTAAAAACGCCAAGGCGGCGAAAGCTCCAATTTTGCAATGAGCTTAACAGGTTGGCATTCAGCCTAAAGAAATTCCTGTTTCAAGTCAAGAGATTTTTTTAACAAGCTGGGCCTGTGAAATTTTAATCATTGCTTACAAGTAGTTAGCTATATTGATGAAGAAAACGGAGAAAATAATTTCCGTGCCAAAAAATTCTGCACAACAGGCGGATTTAGAAATAAGTTGCCGAACTTATACAAAAATACGAATGGCGAGAGCGGTTTTTACCTGATCCATAAGTATCCTGGCTGTTGTGCATTTTAGTTGCAGCCCCGGGAACACCGCCAGCCTCCCGTCCAACCTGGGGAAGGTTTCCCATTCTGAACGCAAGGGGCTTTTAATGGATATTTTCCTTTGGGTAAAGTATTATTACCCTAAGAAGGTGGGGGAAATAACGGTAACGAAAGCATCCAGAAGAGAGGACCGAAGCTCATGGTTGACGAAAGCGCGGTTTGCCTGAAAGATTTCGATTTTGAGAAAATACCGGTCAGCCGGCTCGAGCCCGGGGAACTGGGAGTTCTTATGGCCCGGGCTGGAGCCGGAAAGACGGCCTGGCTGACGCAACTGTCGATAGGGTACCTCCTCCGCGGCGGACCTGTACTCCACGTGTGCGTGGACATTGTCCCCGACAAGGTCAAAGTGTGGTATCACGAACTTCTGCGGAACCTCTTTGCGCAGCAGCCGGGATGCAGTATCCAGGACCTGCAGCATAAGGTGGAGCCGCGCCGCTTCATTATGTCCTTTTTGAACCAGACGTTCAGCCCGGAGAAGCTGGAAACGAGTATTGAAAACCTGCAGAAGCAGGCCGGGTTCCAGCCGTCGTTGATCATTCTTGACGGACTTGATTTCGAGCGCAACGACCGGACGGTCTTCGAAGGAATTCACGGCCTGGCCGGGAAATACTCGGTGCCGATCTGGCTTTCCGCGACTATGCACAGGCATATCACCGATGAGAACGAAAGGGGTGTTCCCCATCCGGCCGGCACAGTAGACGATCTGTTTTCTTCCATACTGATGCTCATTCCGGAAGGAGACAGCCTGCGGCTCAAGATTCTCAAGGAAAAGGACAAGCACAACCAGGTCGATTCGGAGTTCCTGCTTGACCCGAATACTTTTCTGCTTTTGAAAAAATCGCGCTGAGGCGGGCAGGCCGGTCCCGGGAGCATTACCTTCACCGGTGGGTGGGGGTTTTGCGCTCCCTTGATTGAAAACCGCGGACATGTGCTGCCGGCAGGGTTGACCTCCCTTGATGGAAGATGATTTAGTCACAAGCCTGACGCGACAGGTCAAAGAAGAGGTTATCGAGAATTACGTCCTGGAGCGTCGCCTGATCGAGCTTCAAATCGAGCATCTGAAGGAGCAGGCGGGGGAAACGCGTGCCCGCGCTCAAATGACGGGTGAACGGCTGTCCATGCTGGCTTTGCTCATGGTCGGTGCGCCGATGCAGACCAGACTGAGAGAGCTTCTCGGTATCGGTATCGGCTGTTTCTGGACGGGATGCCTGGAAGAGCGGTCCGGCCGGAAAACGCCGGATCTTCAGGTTCGAGCGCTGACCTTGCAGGGCAGATACCGAAAGCTGGTGCTCCAATCCTATCTGCGTCTGTATCAACGGATGAGAGAGTATCGCGCTCTCTATGAAGATGTCGCCGCAGAGTGCGACGCGGTAAACAGGAATATCGAATCCTTCGGGAAAAATTTCGACCTGCTGGCTATTCTTAATTTCCTGAGAAACCTTGATTTGCAGGGGCTGGAGAAGAAGAAGATCCTGGGAGAGAACTTCACCGCGAGAGAAATGGCGGAACTGGACAAGAATCTCTATATCCGTACCATTCCCCTGAAAAAACTCGAAATGCCGACACCTCTCGACCTCCCTTCGCCCGTTGCCGTCGAAGATAAGCTTACCCGGCTTGCCAATGACGTCTTCCGGAAGCACGGCGGAGAGGTAAAGAGTATTCTTAAGTAAATGGGCTCCAGCCCGCTTTTCGGCATTTCTTTTCGGTGTCTTCCTGCCGCATTAAATTCCCGTTTTTGGTTAATTTGCTTTGACGCTTGTGCCGGTTTCGGTATATCTCTCCCAAGTTAAATTTAGAATCAGGAAGATCTTCGGTTTCGGGAGGACAGGTTGGTAAGGATAGCAACAAAGAAGAGATTCTGGTTTGCTGCGATCTTTGGCCTGGCCGTCCTGTTCTATACGATAAAACATGCAGACCTGGGAAAACTCGCGCAGCACCTCGGCGACATCAGTCCGCTTTGGGGGGCCGTGGTAGTTGCTGCCGCTTTCGTCAGCTACGCCTGCATAGCGGGTGTCCTTCAGAAGCTGCTCCAGGGAATCGGACGGCCGTTGCCCTTCGGTTCCTGTTTTAAAATTTCACTCCTCTCGACCACCCTCAACTACCTGATGTCGGTGGCGGGATTGAGCGGAGTAGCTGCCAAGGTCTACCTTCTTTCACGGGAAGACATCCCTCCCAGCAACACGCTTTCCGTGTCCATCATTCACGGCTTCCTCACGAACACAATCGCGGTTCTCTTCATTTATCTCGGGTTCTTCTATCTCTACAGCCAGCACGAAATGACGGGCAGGAGCCAGGAAGTCGGGATCGTTATCCTCATAGTAGCCTTCATAATGACCTGGCTCACGATTCAAACGATAGTGCATGAAAAATTCCGAAAAAGAGTCTGGCGCATCGGTTTCGACACAGTTACGGCAATATGCCGGAAGCTGGGCAAATCACACTGGATCGGGCAGGAAAGGGCGGAAGCCTTCTTCCAGAATTTCAACGACAGCCTGAACATGATCATGAAAAGAAGCGGCATACTGCTGTTTCCCGCATCCCTCGCTCTGCTGGACTGGCTCTTCATGTTCCTGTGCCTGAAGTTTTCGTTCATCGCAATCAACTATCCCGTGAGCAACCAGGTTCTGATGGTCGGATTCTCGATAGGCCTCTTTATGAGCCTCTTTTCCCTTACTCCCGCATCGATCGGGCTTATGGAAGGTTCAATGGCGGGATCGTTCTACCTGATGGGACTCGATTACGAATACTCCCTCCTGGCTACCCTCATTTATCGGATCACCTACTATTTCTTGCCGATAATTGCGAGCGTCTTCTTCTTCCGGCATTTTTTCCCTTCCGCGCCAAAACGCTCCGAATCCGAGCAGGAATACCACGAGGAACAATAACTTAAACCAGTTGCAGTAGTTGAGAAACGCCCTGGTTTCCAGGCTCCGGGGGCTGTTGCCCAGCTTGCAGACAAGCTGCCTGATGGGTTTTTGGCAGGAAAGTCTCCGACATCGTCATCCCCGCAGTGTATTTGAGCCGGGATCCAGCGTAGCCGCCGCGCCGGCGCGGTTTGGACGAGCTCGAAACTTCGATCCTGAAATGGAGAGCCACTTAAGAGGAGAACGGGAGTGGGGAGGGTGGGGGAGCGAAGCGCGGTCCGGTTTTTCGGGTGCCCACCGTCCGGCCGGCCTGATAAAGGTTTGTTCCAAGAGGATGAACGGCGGACACGATGGAGCCCAATGTTGTTACTTTAATGACTCCGTCCGGCAGGCCAGGTATTTTGGACGTATACTGTCGATCCCCCGGAGATTTCGCTGTTTTGCCTTTTGCGCTCACGCGCACGTACACCAGTCGGTGCCGGTCCTTCTTGTTTTCGGCCGCCCGGCACAAACAGAACGTACCGGATACTATCCGGCCTGCCGGGGCGGGGTTCCCAAGGCGGACCTCATTGGCGTCAACTTAAGCGAGTCGAGTTGTTATTGCGCTGAAAGCGCTAACTAATTTCAGCCCGGGGTCAGCGGAGCGCCACCCCGGGAGAGGATCGGCAGCATCCAACTACGTCTACCCTGAAGGGGTTAAATAAGAATGGCTCCGAACCCTAAAGGGTTGATGGTTTCTATGTAACCCTTTAAGGGTAAAGGGGTAATGATGTGTTGCCCGATTCCCAGGGTGGCGCTCCGCTGACCCTGGGCTATTCCTATTTTGCCCCTTCAGGGCAGGGAATCTCCCAATCGTTCCATCTCGAAGCTTTTCAATCCCTTTTTGCTAAAGTGGACGGCAATGAGCTCCTGCTTGGGAATCTCGTTGGGAAGCTCCAGCTCGCTCTTGCAAAAGCCGCGCTTATCGTTCAGCGTTCACCTTTCCGACAGAATTGCATATGATTTCGGTGAATTAGATTTGTTTGCCGCTTGGTTGAGGAGCCGATCTGCGGAAAATGGCGGGGTGGACGGGGCCGTTCCCGGGCAACTCGTCGCTCCGGGGGCCGGGGTTCCCAAGGCGGACCTTGGGAACCATCGAATGGCTTCCAGAGCCCGGCTTCGTCATTCCGACCCTTCTCTTCGATCAGGACAAGTTCACATCGGAATCCAGGCTTCCAGGCGGATTAATTGTGAATCCGAGACCCTAAAAACCCTGGTTCCCGGCTCAAAAGCGCTGCCGGGATGACGGGATTGGGGGCTCCGTGGCGAGGATCCGTGAGGTTCGTTTCCTGCCGGCGATTTTACGGCGCCATATAGCTGCAGGGGACTTCGCAGGAGCACTTTCCGCAAACGTCCACGAGCGGAAGATCGTCGAAATGGGCATCGTTTCTGAGGCACTGGGCGTAGCAGGCATGGCGGTCGAAGGGAGATCCCGGAAGGGTCAACGCCCCGTAGGTGCATTTGGAATAACAAGCCAGGCATTCCCGGCCGGCTTTTTCGAGGCAGAATTCGCGATTCGGGCGCGGTGTCGGGGCGATCGGCATCGAGGTGACCAGGCTTCCGAGCCGCCCGCAGCAACCCGAGGGGGTGATCAGGATATGATGCAGGCCGAAGGTCCCGAGGCCTGCTATGTAGCCGAGGTGTTTGTGGGACCAGAGGCTGATCAGTTTTTGCTCATCGAAATTGTGGGTCGCCGGCGTAACCGCCGCTTTATAACCCAAGCGCTCCAAAGCCCGCTGGAGGTGTGCGTTTATCTCCAGGATAAGTTCATTTGTTTTGAAATAGAGTACCGCCCAGCTACGGGCGCAGTTCTCTCCCGCCGCGTCGTTCTCCCGTCCGTATTCGGGCCGAAACGGCAGGTAATAGACAATTACCGACTCGGCTTCGGGCAGCAGGTCCCGGGGCATTGCGTGGGCGGGATCGACAGCTTTCTTCAGCGCCTTCATTAGCGGATCGCGCGGGGATGCGCACGCGACCAGCGGATCGCGCCAGACATCGATTCCCTTTTGTTTTTTCCACTCTTCGATGAAACCGGCGATCTCGGCGCGGATAAACTCGAGCCCGTTCTCAACCATTCTGTTCTCTCGATGCTATTTCTTCAGCTCGACTTCGAGTTGAATCGGTTTATAGAGATAGGCCAGTCTGGCGGCATCCTGTCCGGCTGCCGAGGTAAGGAGCACGGACACGTTCGGGCCGTCCCAAATAAGCTTGGACGGAGTGTTGTCGGGTTGAGTCGGCTGGCCGTACTGGCGGGTCATTATTTCCTTTATCCGGTTAAAGCCGGTAGAGGGCAAGTATATCATCACGGTGTAGAAGCGACCTTTGTGGAAGCCGTAGATGATCTGTTCGAGCTTGACGTCTTCAATCTGCAACTGATCGTCATGTTTTTCATAAAAGACGAGAGGCCCTTCCTGGGCTATCTGATTGTACCCGGAAAGCGTGCCGACATCGGTTCCCCACTTCAGGCCTCGAAAATTTTCCGGTTCGCCGGCCGATGGCGAACCGCAGCCCAGAATGGTCATGAGAAATACTGCCGCAAGGCAGAGGCCGAATATTCCGAATTTTCCCGAAGGGAACTGGTTCATATGATTTCCTTCGCTCTGTTGCCGTTAGTTGATTATCGCCGTAAGCAGGAGATGTTATTAGCCCGCCGCTTCCTGATCGCCCGTTTCCTTTTCGATCAGCTTAACCTTTATGGGCGGAGGTCCGGAATCCGCTTCGAGCAACTTCTTGAGTCCTTCCTTGTACCATTTGATGCCGGACTTTGTCGTAATTCTCTGTTCTTCGACATCCTTCGGCAGCTTGTCCTCGGAACACCTTGCCAGGACATGCAATTTGCCTTCGGCGTCCAGGTTCGGCTGATTCGCTACGAAGCGGACAAACGCGGCCCATTCGGAAGGCGAGGGCCCGCTCCATTTCCGCATTGTGTGGAAGAGCCTGTAGGAGACGAGCACGGCATCCCGGTCTTCTTCCTGCTGGAAACGCTTGCCGCTGTAGAGCCGAATGGCCTCCCGCCCGATTTCGCTCGTAAACGTCAGGTAGAACCACCTGAGGATAAAGAAGTACCCCTCTCTTGTCAGTTCACGCCCGGCCCAGTAGAGAGGGTTTCCGAGGTTCTTCACATTGAGCACCAATCGGGCCGCTTTGTATATGTGCGGATTGCTCTTGAAGAAATTGAGGACCGGGTTTTCGTTTATCTTGAGGTAAACCTGATAGTACCGCTGGAGGTCGCTCAGCTTGCGGTCCCCCAGGTATTTGAAGGGGATCGTCGAGGCAAGCCGGCTCAGTCGTGTACTGACCCGCTTTACGAGGTCCAGCGTATCGGTGAGGGAAGCTTCATACTCAGGCTGCTGGGATTCAGGACAGTAGATTGCTCCGATCGAGCGCACGATAGCGAGCGCGCGCCTGTTCAGAGGCTCCAGTCCCAGCTGCAGCTCGTTTTCGGGCAGGTCCCATACTTCTTCCCTCAAGCGGGCTATCAGCTCGAGAGCTTTCTGTTCCTGCGGTCCGGGCGAAGGGAGCAGATCCAGTTCATGCTCCTCGCTGAACCGGCTTTCCAGCATGGCCCGCAAACGCCGCCGCACGTACCACCGCAGAGCGAAAATGATGCAGATGGTCGTCAGCGTGAGCAGGATGAAAAAAGCGCTGAGCCAGTGCTCGTAGAACAGATTTACAAAAGTATGGGTTCCTATGCCGTTCATCGTTTGCTGTTAAAATGGTGCCGAAGCGCTCTCGACTTTTTCCTGCACGCCCTCATCGATCCATTTCTTGATCTCCTGGAGTGTTTGCGTTTCCCAGGTCGCGGAGAGCCTCTCGGCGAGAAACTTCATGTAGAGCGCATCGAGGGTGGTAAAGACCTCCTCGATAAAATACATCTTTTCGAGGAATCTGCCGTCCGGGTCGTCCTGGCCGTAGTCAGGCAGCTGTTTCGGTGTCTTCAGACCCTTCAGAGCCCACAGGTTGCTGTCGATTGTGAGAAGATATTCGTTGTCGCCGACCGCAATGAAGAGCTGGACTTCATCGACAACTTTACCCTGGCGCAGGGCCGTTCTGGCTTCGTAGAGGAAATTCGCCTGGCTCGTGCAGATCACGCGTTCCTTGCCGTCGCCGGGCAAAACGAGCACCATGCGTTCGCCCATATGGATGTTCGCAACCTTATCCCCGGCTTCGACAGTGCCGCCGAAACGCTCGATAAAGTACCAGAGCCAGGTGAGGAAATCGAAGCCCAGGAATCTGCCGTCCGACATTGCCGTCGGGGACTTGACGGAGACAAGCGATCCGAGGGTGTCCTTCTGCGCGGGAGAAAGCGGGAGCGCATTGAGTGCCCACTGGACATGGTAGAGCGGAAGGGGATAGGTCCGGAACTGCTTTTCGAAAAATTCCAGGAAGGCGTCCATCATCTTGGGGCTGGTGGTGCCCAGCATCATCCAGTGGTGCGCGGGGTTCCAGACGACTTCCGATGCGCTCGGCTGCGGCAGTGCCCTGCTCAGGAGGTATTCCTGCATTCTTTCCTGCATCTCCTGCTTTTCGGACCGGCTCGGCCATTTCCCTTCATTTTCATCCCGGAACTTCTGCACAGCCTGTCTTACGAACTGCTTCAGCACAATTGCAGGTACCTTGCGCTGATCCAGTCGGAAGTTGAATGCCACGAATTCCCCCTTGCGGTAGGAACCGTAGGAGAAATCCGGTTCGAAAAAATCTTCCCAACTCGCAAAACCGGCAGCCTGCGTCTGGCTATCATCAGGTTCGGCGAAAGCGCCTCCCCGGAGTTTCTCGTCTACCAGGCTCCAGAAGTCGTCAGCCGGCGGTTCGGGAACAAAAAAACGCGTAAAAGTGGCGGAAGGAGAAGAAATTCCCATGCATATCCTCTTGTCGAGTTCCAGGTTCAAAATCCAAACGTGCGGTCTACTTTTTCCCCGGGACCGTCCAAATGACAAAGCCGGATAGCACCGGCTTTGTGGGTGACTTCGGAAACGTTCGGACAGTGCTGAACGGGTTGCTCAGGTCTATCCAAAACGGTCCTGCAAGTCAAACAATAGTTTAGGATCTCTTATTCCGCCAGGAAAATCAGAATTTTACAGTCTTGACTATCATTTCGAACTCCTGGACCTCCTCAGGAGTCAATTCACGGCGAAGCAGCTTCTTATTTACGAAAATAGGGCATTTTTCGTGCAAGGCCAGTGCTACCGCGTCGCTCGGACGGGAGTCGAAGACGGCGACCTCCCCGTTAACGCGCACGTGGATCTTGGCGTAAAATGTATTTTCGCGCATCTCGGAGATTTCGATCTTTTCGAATATCGCACCGGTTCGCCTCAGAATAGTGAGATACAAATCATGAGTGAGCGGTCTCTTGGGTTCGACGAGGCCTTTCTCTTTGGCGATTGCGGTTATTTCTGCATCTCCTACGAACATGAGGAAATACTGGCTGTCCTCTTCCGTCTCTTTGAGGATAACCATATTTCCCTGGATTCGGTCCGTTTTGATAAAAACTTCCCTGGCTTCAACAAAATCATTTGACTCCATCATAAGCCTCCGCACGGTTTATCACTTCATAATCTAAATCACGAAGCGGCTTTTGTCAGTAATTTCCGGCCTTGCGTCATGTAGCGAGGACATAAACGTAATGCTTTGTAGGCTAAAAATCGAGAATGGCCGCTTGAAAAGGAGTTACATTAAAAATCTTATTCAAAAGTCTTCCTCCATCTCGCGACGAAAAACCCGTCCAAATCGTGCCGGTGCGGCCATGAGCGGAAATAGGGACCGGAGACCATATCACGGCAGCTTTCCGGGAGGTGGGACAGGACTGGTTCGAGGTGGAGTTCCGGGTCGAGATCGGAAAGGTATTGGGCAACTGCCTCGTCTTCGTCGGTAAAGACGGAGCAGGTGACATAAACCAGCACCCCGCCGCGTTTCAGGAATTTTGCAGCATGCGCAAGCAACTCCTTTTGGAGCTGCGACATCCGGTAGGGGTCTTTAATGTGCCTGCGCCACTTGATATCGGGGTTTCGCCGGATCGTGCCGAAACCGGTGCAGGGAGCGTCAAGAAGAACGCGGTCGAAGAGACCGACGTCTTCCACTCGCAACTGGAGGATGTCTTCCGCAAGGGTTCGGATTATCCCGACCCCCTGCCGCTCGCTATTCTTCTGTAGTTCCTCCAGCTTCCAGGCGGATTTGTCGATGGAGAGCACTTCGCCGCGATTTTCCATGAGCATGGCAAGATGAGTCGCCTTCACCCCGAATCCGGCGCAGAGATCCAGCACCCGATCCCCGGGCCGGGGGCCGAGAATTTGCGATACGAGCTGAGACGCTTCATCCTGTGCCTGAATCCAGCCTTCCCGGAAGGCTTCCGTCCGGGTGATATCCTGCCTGAAAGCGTGTACACGGACAGCGTTTTCCTGGTAGGGCGAAGGCGCGACATCGGCCCCGGCGGTACGGAGAGACTCGGTAACTCTCTGCGTATCGGCCTTGAGCGTATTCACCCGGAAAACCGCCGGCGCGATCCGATTGTTTGCATCACAAAAGAGCCGGGTTTCCTCGACCCCCAGTTGCTGGATGCATTTTCGTACAAACCAGACGGGGTGTGAGGTCATCACTGAAATGTATCCGGCCGGGTCTTTTTCGGACGGAACAGGCAATGAGCCCTTTGTTCTGACGGCCTGGCGCAGCATTCCGTTTATGAAGCGGATGACGTGAGGGGGGCGGCTCGTTTTGGCGATATTTACCGTTTCGTTCACCGCTGCGTGGTCGGGTATGCGGTCGAGGAAGAGAATCTGGTAGAGGGCAAGCCGCAGCAGAGTGCGGACCGGGGATGCGATCCTGTCCGGCCTCGTGTTGCTCAATTGGTCGATATGCCAGTCCAGGCGCCCCTGCCACCGCACCGAACCATAGACCAGTTCGGTCAAGAGTGCACGGTCCCGTTCTTCCAGCCCCGGATGCCGTTCCAGGGTCGTCCGGATCAGGCGGTCCGGGTGTGACGCTTTCTGCTCCAGGTGCAGCAGGATCTGGTAGGCCAGTAATCGAGGATTGACCATTCGCTTATTGTCTCGGTGCGCAGAATTCCTTGAGAACGGATTCCACTCGGTCGATTGCGACCTGGGTATTAAGGCAGGGGCCAAAGGGACGCTGATTGAAAATTCCGTAGACGGGCAGGGGGGTGGTGTCCTGTATCCCGCTCGTCAGGTCCCTCTCACAGGCCACGGCGATTATGAGGTCGGGGCGCTTCTCCAGGACGATTCGACGCGCGACTGTACCGCCGGTGGCCACAGCAAGGCTCACGTCGTATTTTTCGGTCAACCCGATGAGGTCCGAAATGCGGCATTTTCCACAGCGTTTGCAGTTCTCCACGGTATGGGTGACCTTAACCCGGCAGTCTTTATCCTGAAGACAGTGAGGCATCAGAAGCAGGACGGACTTCGGCTGCCTGCCGTTGCGGCACTGAGCCAGGACCAGTTCGTTATTTACCGCGACAAAAGCGTGCTGGACCTGTTCGCGCTTCAGTCCCGCGATCTTCCCCACCACCACGAGGACGGGCAGGATGAACTTCATTGAAATGCTTCGAAGCTTGCGTGAAAAAGGGACGTCATGCCCCAGGGCGACTACTGTAACGAGCAGGCCCAGACAGCCCAGAAGTGCCAGACCGGCGAGCACGGTCAGAATCCCCATTAACAGGGGAAGGCGGGCTGAAATCCCGGAGAATCCGTAATAAGGAACTATGTAGAACACGGCCAGCAGGGCGGTTGCCAGTGCGCCGAACAGAACGATAAGGGAAATGATCACGCGTCTTTCCGAACCGTTCGACGCCGGGAGGCTGAAGTCGGACCTGGAACTGTCCTGGAGTGATTCAGTCTGCTTTTCCACTTATTCCTATTCCAAAATTGTCCCGACCGGTATGGAACGGCCTCGTGTAAACTCATCGGCGCGCATTCGCCGCTGCCCTTCCATTTGAAGCTCGCCAACGGCAAGCGGTTTGCCATCTCCGCCCGCTACGATCAGTCCCGATTCGGAGATGCCGATCACCTCACCGGGTTTTCCGGTTCCCGCAATGGGAAACGCTCTTGCCCGGAAACTCTTGACCCTCCTGGCCCCCAGCTGGAAGAAAGCTCCGGGAACGGGATCGAAGGCTCGGATTCTGTTTATAATATCTTTCGCAGCAAGATTCCATTGAATCCGCAGTTCCTCCTTTCGGAGAGGAGGAGCATAAGTGGCAAGGCCGCCGTCCTGCGGGACCGGTGCAATCCTGCCGGCGATCCAGCGCCTGAAGGTGTCCAGAAGAAGCATCGCGCCGGTTTCGGAAAGCCTGTCGTGAATCGTCCCGAATGCATCCTCGGGACCGATCGGGACCCGGGCCTGTGAGAGTACCGGGCCGGTATCCATGCCCGCATCGAGAAGCATTATAGAAACACCGGTGACTTCTTCGCCCGAGAGAATGGCGCGCTGAATCGGGGCAGCTCCGCGATACCTGGGAAGGAGAGATGCGTGTACGTTGAGGGTGCCCAGTGGAAAAGCATCCAGGAACTTTTGCGGCAGAATCTGCCCGAAGGCGACCACTATGGCACATTCAGCCCCGTAGGACCGAATATGGTCGATTATATCGTCACCGCGGATACGTTCCGGTTGATAGACGGAAATTCCGACCTGCTCCGCCAGAACTTTGACGGCGGACTGTGAGACCCTTCGACCTCTTCCGCTTGGCCGGTCCGGCTGGGTTATTACAAGCCTCACGGGAGCGCCTGCCTCAAGGAGATATCTGAGCGAAGGGGCGGCAAAGTCCGGAGTCCCGAGAAAAACGAGAGGTGGGATCGTTATTCCTTCGCCTCTTTTTGTTTCTTTTTCCATTTTCTTTTAAATATATCCCGCGCAATCGGACTGATCCGATCGATAAAGAGCTTTCCATCCAGATGGTCGATTTCGTGCTGAAGCACGATTGCCAGGAGTCCGTCGGCATTGATCTCGACCTTTTCCCCCGCGCGGTTCAGGCCGCAGACCACCACCTCTTCGTGCCGCTTCACGTTTGAAAAAAATTCGGGCACGCTGAGGCAGCCCTCTTCGAAGGTCGCTTCTCCGTGTCCTTCAACGAGTTCGGGGTTTATGAGCGCAATCAGTCCGTCCTCATCCTCTTTCTGGGTGTCGATTACGACTATTCTGATGGGACGTCCGATCTGGTTCGCTGCGAGTCCCACGCCGGGGGCGTGGTACATGGTCTCGGCCATGTCGTCGATAAGACGCAGGATTTCCTCGTCGATAACCTCGACGGGTTCCGCTCTGAGGCGAAGCACCGGGTCGGGATAGGTGCAAATGGGAAGTAGGGCCATTCCTGTATTCCTTTGATGAAGTCACAGGCAGCCGAAGATGTGCAGAAAGCGAGTGCCTGCTGATAATTGAGTTCTTCATTGTAAAATTTTGGCATGCGATTTTCAACCGCATTGAAGGGGCGGGCGAACAGACGGTGAAAAGGGAAAGCCGGTATTTGGAAAAAACGTGAATCGGCACGGATTGTGCTTGGTTTAATACCCGTCTGTTTGTGCTCTGTCGTTTGCCTCCAGGCCCAGAATCACTTGATGCCTGAATAATCGCATGGGAGCGGAAATCTCTCCGACTCCCGGACTGAGAAGGAGTAATCGGTGCAGCCTCGAAGCAGTTCGGGCGAATGTCCGCAGGTCAGCATTATCATTCCTGCAAAGAATGAAGCTGAAGAGATCGGATCGGTAATAGAAAGAATTCATACGGTTATGGCCGATCTCGGCCGGAGATACGAAATAATCGTGGTGGATGACGGATCGACCGACGCTACCGCGGAAAACGCCCATAATGCGGGCGCGACCGTTCTTTGCCATCCGTACAATATCGGAAACGGCGCTGCCATGAAAACCGGCATACGCTACGCCAAGGGCAGCGCCATTGTGACCCTCGATGCAGACGGACAGCATCCGCCGGAGGATATTCCCAAGCTCCTGGAAATGCTGGAAAAATACCATATGGTAATCGGTGCCCGTTCCACGGGGTCCGAGAGGAGCCTTCACCGGAGCCTGGCAAACAGGATCTACAACAAGTTCGCTTCCTATGTTTGCGGCCGAAAAATCGACGATCTCACATCCGGGTTTCGCGCCGTCAGGACAGGTGTTGCGAAAGAGTTCGTAACGCTTCTTCCAAATACCTTTTCGTATCCGACGACGATCACCCTGGCGACCGTGCGCTCCGGGTACAGCCTTGCATATCTCCCGATCAAGAGTCCAAAACGGAACGTGAACAGCCGTAGCAAAATAAAGCTGCTGCGGGACGGCATGCGTTTCTTTCTCATAATTTTCAAAATCACGACCCTGTTTTCGCCGCTCAAAATCTTTTTGCCTGCAAGTCTCGTCACTTTTCTGACAGGCGTCGGCTACGGCCTCTTCAAGATTTTCATGTTGGACGGTCGTTATGGTCCAACCTCGCAAATGCTCATAGTCTTTTCCATGCTGATGTTTCTGATCGGACTGGTCTCGGAGCAGATCGCCCAGCTGAGATTCGACCGTTCCGTACCCTTTGCAGGGGAGCGGCAGAGAAGGTTTGTCGCGCCCGAAAGGGACCTTGCGGAAAAAGCGGTGAGCGGGATTATGGAAAACGTGGCGCGAATCTCGGCCGTATCGCGCAAACATTGAGCGAGGCGGTATCCGTCATGTAATTCCAAGAACCGAATTGTAAATGGTGCTTTGGGCCCGGAAGGTCCGGAGCGCCCGGGGCCGGCCTGGTTCAATTGCCGCCGGCCGCACAAAACGCCATGGGATATACTGGAGAGCCGGCGAAGGGAGTCGAACCCCCAATCTGCTGATTACAAATCAGCTGCTCTGCCATTGAGCTACGCCGGCCAAATCCCCGCATCCCACACGCATACTATTCCTTTGGAGTTCCAGAACAGAACTAAAAAATTCCCCCGCAGAGAGATGCTTCTGTGTGTTCAAAAGATTTGGAATAACGATACCTTAAAATTCTAATTCATTTTTTGCCGATACTGTCCGAACGATTTTTCGCTTGAAATTACAGTCAATACCCTATTCTTATATAAATTGATTGCTATTATTCTGACTCGCCAACAACTTTACTGATGATCTGACCGAAGCATCTCAACGTGGTGATTCCTGTCATTTTATCGGTTTTCCTTATTATTCAACAAAAACAGGGAGAAGGACATGTTAAAGAATACTATTCTACTAGTAATTCTAGTCATTGCTCTCGTGGCTGCATTTACCGAAAAGGGAAACACCATGCGAGGCATGGTAATGACGGGAAACCAGATGATGCCCGCCGTGCAGTTTCAGCAGCAACAGCCCCAACAGCAATTGCAGCAACAGCCGCAGGTGCAGTTGCCGAACCAGAGTCTTGTACAGGCCCTCCAGACTCAACAGACAGACCAAACCAAGGGCCAGGTTCCGAGCCAGATCCTTCCTCCCGGCTCCCAGAGTGCTGTCCAGCCAAATGCGACTGTTAACCCTGCAATGCCAAATATGGGTATGTCGAACACGGGTATGTCGAACACGGGTATGTCGAACATGGGCATGGGAAACATGAACGGCATGGGTATGGGCAACAGCGGCATGGGCTGCGGCATGATGGGAAACATGGGCGGCATGGGCAACATGGGTATGGGAATGGGCAACATGGGCATGGGGACGGGCGGAATGAATATGCCCCAGTCCGGCTTGGGACACACGATGGACCAGGGACTGACGATGAAAGAAATTGTCTTCATCGTTTCCATGCAGGATGCTCTCCAGCTTATGAGTGATATGATCCGCATCCAGGAACAGTTCATGGATACGAATACGTCAAACCAGAAGAAGGACGAACTCAAACAGGATCTGGCCCAGATAAAAGAAAAGACAAGGAAGCTTATGGCTGATTACCGTGGGATGCTCACGAGCCAGGTCAAGAGCGATTAGCTCATTTTTTAAACTTGCCACTCGGCTTGAAGCCGGTCAGGAGATTGCCATGAACGATCCCCCAATATGCCGGAGAAGATTTCTTTCGCTCATGGGTGCCGCGGGTGCCTGTACATTCATCGGGGCGCGGCGCGGGATGGCAATGTGCGGGGGAGGAATGATGGGCGGTATGATGAACGCAGGCATGGCCGGCGTCATCGATCCTCCGCCGGGTGACGCTTTCATAAACCCTTCCGAGCTTTCAAACCAGAGTACGATCCCTGCCAACGTGGAAGTATCGATAGAGGCAAAAATTTCTCCGGTGAACATCGGAGGAATCAACGCCAACCTCTACACCTATAACGGTGGTTTTCCCGGCCCAACCGTGCGGGTCAAACGCGGGGACCGGCTCACGGTAAATTTCAAGAATTCGTTTCCCAGAACCAATACCTTCAATATGCTCGGCCATGAGAGAGATCACACCAACTTCCACACGCATGGCTTTCATGTCTCTCCGATGGGGAATTCCGACAATGTCATGCTCGAATTCGATGCGGGACAGAAATTCAAATTCGAGTACGACCTTTCCTACCAGTATCCCGGGAGCATGTGCTTTTACCACCCGCATGTGCACGGAAGTGTTTCGGAACAGTACTGGGGCGGGCAGGCCGGAGTCCTGATCGTGGACGACGGTTTGGACGTTCTGGCCGGGTACGACACGAAGATCATGGTCCTGAAGGACCTGGCGCTCGTAAATGGCGCCCCGACTGCTTACACGCACCACATGGATTACATGAACGGGAAGGAAGGCCCTCTGGTCATGGTGAACGGCCAGATCAATCCCCGTCTGGCTATGAGGCCCGGTGAAGTTCAAAGATGGCGAATTCTGAATGCCAGCACCGCACGGTTTTACAACCTGAGCCTGACCCAGCATTCCATGTATCTCATAGGCACGGACAGCGGATTGATCGACAAACCGTATCCCCTGAACAGGATTCTCCTGTCCCCCGGCGAGCGGATCGACCTGCTCGTGAAAGCCGGTTCCAATCCGGGTAATTACAAGTTTGTCTCGCTGCCCTACAACCGCGGCGGGCACGGGCATATGATGATGGGAGGCGGAGGGCAGAGTGTCACTCTCATGACAATGGTGTGCGATGGGGAACCTATGAAGGCCGATATCCCTCCGGTCATAAATCCCGATGCAAAACGCATGGCGGTGGACTACCGCACCGTTCCCCGTTATCAGATGGTTTTGGGCATGCACATGCATGCCGGGTTCATAAACGGAAAAACATTCGGTCCCGACCCCTACGTGGTCAATTCCAAGCTCGGTTCATTCGAGATCTGGGATTTGATAAACCGAAGTCCAATGGACCACCCACTCCATCATCACGTGAATGCGGCACAGGTACTGGCTATAAATGGCGGTGACCCGGAATATGCGGCGCTCTATTCCTCGATCCCCTGTTTGAAGGATACGACACTCGTTCCCAGGTTCGGAAGCGTGACTCTCCTCATGCCCATCACGGACTGGCCGGGAATGTCGATGATGCACTGCCACATTATCGAACACGAGGATATCGGGATGATGGGAGTCTGGAACATTGCCTGATATTGACTCAAGAACAATAGATGAATACTGTTGACCGGGGCGATGCCGCCCCGGTAATCTTTTCCGACAGGTTAGTACCTTCCCGAATAAAGACTGAATTGCCTCCGAGATGGTTATGACCCCGGGATGCAGATGCAATTATCGGCACCCCTTTCAGGTGTGTTTCACGCTGCTCCTGTCGTCTGCGGCCCCCAGAGGGCATTGACTCAGGAAAGGGAGATAAGAGAGAAATTGTCGAAATCGATCGGTTCGGTTGTCGAATATTTGTTGGAGATTCCCGCCCTGTGCCTTTTCGCGTTGCTGATTGTGTTTGGGACCGATTCGGCTTCAGCTCAGCAGGCCCTGAAAATCGGGGATAAACTTCCCGCGTTCGAGCTTCCGAAGCTTGGCGGAGAAAATGTCTCTCTGCCGGGTGCGGCGGCGGGGAAGATTGCGATAATCCATTTCTGGGCGAGTTGGTGCCCTCTCTGCGTGCGGGAGATGGCGGCAATAGAGGCCGTTCAGTCCGAATACGGCGGCAGCGGAGTTGCTTGCTATTCGATAAACTCCGGTGAAACGGAGGAAGCGGCCAAAGCGTATGTGGCAAAAACGAAAGCTACATATACGGTTCTCCTCGATTCCAAAATGGAAGTCACGAAACAGTGCGGGGTGCTCAGCATTCCCACCACCTTCATATGCGATCGCGACGGCACTATCCGGTACAAAATCCTTGGAGAAGTGAACAAGATGGGCCTGGAGAAGCTCCTGCGCACTCTCTCCGTCACCGGCAAAAGTGCCTGCTGCGCTCCCATGGAACCAAATTGGAGGTTGTCTTCATACAATGCGGAAGTCGGACGTTTTCCTGATATATATGGCCGCAAACCTGGCTCTTGCCGGAATCGCCCTGGTGCATTCCCAATCGCAAAAATCAGCAGCGCTCAGGGAAATTGAGCTGCAGTCGAAAATGGTCCGGGAACTTCAGTTGACCGACCTGGCCCTTTTTACTGAGGCACGTTATACGAGACATCCTTCCCAGGCGGACCGGCATACACCGTTTCAGGATCACCCGATGAGTCTGGAGCACTTCCCGACCGGATCGGTAATGGAACCTCCTGCTGCGCTGAAGAGGCAGCCCCAATGAGCCGAATCGAAAAGCAGAGGAACATGATAGACTTTACCCTTTCTTCGCTTCTGCGGCGCAAGGGTAAGAATATCTCGCTCATCCTTGTGTACATCCTGATTGTTTTCACTCTGGGTTCGGTTGTCCTCTTTACCCAGGCCATGAAAAAAGAGGCTTCCATCATTCTGGAAGGGACTCCCGAGATTGTCGTTCAGAGGCTCGTTGCCGGTCGGCACGACTTGATCCCGGTGAGCTACGCGGAAAAGATCGCCGGCATCAAGGGAACGGGACCGGCCAAACCACGGCTGTGGGGATATTATTTCGATCCGGTTTCGGGCGGCAATTACACTTTTGTGGTGCCGCCGGATTCGAACCTGCAGCCCGAGGAGGTGGCGATCGGGAAAGGAATTTCCAGGAGCAGGCGTGTTTTCGAGGGAGATATGCTTTCCTTCCGGGCATTTGACGGTGAGCCTGTTACCCTGGTGATAAAGGAGATACTCTCCCCGAAATCCGAGCTGGTTTCCACCGATTTGATCCTGGTCACCGAAAACGATTTCCGGAAGCTTTTCGGCATATCGGAAGAGTATGCAACCGACCTCGTCCTTCAGGTAAAAAACAGGAAGGAACTCACAACCGTCGCTTCCAAAATCGTCCAGATTCTCCCTGATGCCAGGCCTATCCTGCGCGATGAAATTCTCCGGACCTATGATGCCGTCTTTAACTGGCGCGGCGGTCTGGTAGTGATCGTTCTGTCCGGCGCGATTTTTGCCTTCATCATCCTGGCCTGGGACAAGGCGACGGGACTCAGCGCGGAAGAGAAAAGAGAAATCGGGATATTGAAAGCCATAGGATGGGACAGCTCCGAGGTGCTCCTGATGAAGTTCTGGGAGAGCGCCGTAATTTCGCTGACCTCCTTCATGGCCGGGATACTGCTCGCCTACGTGCACGTCTTTCTGGCATCGTCCGTCCTTTTTGAGTCGGCCCTCAAGGGCTGGTCGGTGCTCTATCCCGATTTCAAACCGGCTCCGTTCATTGACTTCTACAACATAGCGACCCTGTTTTTCATAACAGTCATTCCCTATACAGTGGCAACAATTGTTCCTTCCTGGAGGGCGGCCACAATAGATCCCGATTCGGTGATGCGTTAGCGGCTGTTGGGGGGGCAATTTCAAACGGTACATATCAAAAGGAGGAGTTCGAATGAAAGCAACAATTCTTGCGGCTGCCGTATGTGTTTTCCTGTTCTCCGGAGCTTTCGTCATGGCACAGCACCAGCATCAGGGAACGGGCAGTTCCTGTGATTATTGCGGAATGGATCGGCAGAAATTTGCCCACTCCGCAATGATGATCGAATACACCGACGGCACGATGGCTCATGTCTGCAGCCTCCACTGCGCCGCCGTTGACCTGGCCACAAAGATTGCCAAAACCCCCAAGGCGATCCAGGTAGGCGATTACAACACCAGGAAGATGATCAACGCCGAGACTGCCTGCTGGACACTGGGCGGCAAATTGCCGGGAGTGATGACGCGACGAGCCAAATGGGCCTTCGAGGATAAAGGGGCCTGCGAAAAATTCGCAAAACAAGAGGGCGCGAAAGAGGTATCGTTTGATGATGCCATGAAGGCCGCCTTCGAGGATATGTATCTGGATATGAAGATGATCCGCGAAAAAAGGACCATGAAGATGGAAAAAGGCGAAGATCAGCAGAATGTCCAGTATGAACAGCAAAAGCAGGAAAAGAAAGAGTAAAGGGAGAACATGAGGTTCATTCTGTTTGTGGTCCTCGCTGTCCTTTTGACGGGTGCCGCGTTTGCAGCCGATCCCGTAAAACCCTCGGGCAGCGACAAATGCCCGGTCTGCGGGATGTTTGTGGCGAAATATCCGGATTTCGTCTCCCAGGTCATTTTCAGGGGCGGTTCTTACGCCGTTTTCGACGGTGCGAAGGACATGTTTCATTATTACCTGAATTTGAAGAAATACGATCCTTCCAAGAAACCGGAAGAAATTGAATCGATTTACGTGACCGACTACTACGGTTTGAATGCGATCGATGCGAAAACGGCACTTTACGTTGTTGGGAGCAATGTTACCGGACCCATGGGCAAAGAACTTATCCCGTTCGCAAAGAAAGAAGATGCTGACGAATTCATGTCGGACCATGCCGGGAAGAAAAGTTTGAAGTTCGAGGAGATAACCCCCGAAGTGCTGAAAGGCCTCGAATAGGGAGCCGATATGCTGATAGAGGCCGGTGAGGTCAGAAAAGTATTCAATTCCGGCAAACCGAACGAATTCGTTGCCCTAGCAGGGATAACCCTATCGGTGGAAGCCCACAAAGCTACGGTACTAAAGGGGCCGAGCGGTTCGGGAAAGACGACCCTGCTCGGCATCCTGGGCTGTATGGCCCGTCCGACGTCCGGACGCATCATGCTGCGGGACCGGGAGATAACGAGCCTGCCCGAAAGGTTCCTCACCGAAATCAGGCGCAGGACCTTCGGGTTCATTTTTCAGCAGTTCAACCTCATCAAGGGAATTTCCGCCCTGGAGAATGTCATGCTGCCCGCCTACCCGGACGGCGAGCGTTTCGAGACACTGAAAACACGGGCCATGGGGCTGCTCGACCTTTTCAACCTTGCCGGGAGGGCCAGGGCCAGGGTGGAATGGCTCTCGGGCGGCGAGGTGCAAAGGGTCGCCATTGCCAGGGCGCTTGTTAACGATCCCGAAATCATAATCGCCGACGAGCCCACAGCCCACCTGGATACCAGACTTTCAAACGAATTCATGTCCATCATGAAAGACCTGAAGCAGCAGGGAAAGACGATCGTCATGGCAAGCCACGATCCGATCGTTTATGACTCGGAGATCGTGGACCGTGTGGTGGAGATGAGGGACGGCAAAGTGGTGGGATAGCCAACCCCCTGTTTTGTCAAAAAGATCAAAATATCCGCTGCTTCTCAAGCCGGAAGCTTGGGAACCAGGATAAGCATCGTTCGTACTTATGCGGAGTTGCGTTCAAAAAGAATCCAAATGGCGTGGGGACCGGCGGCCCCCACACCCCCTGCGCCGCTCTGCGGCTTACTTGGCGCTTGCTGTGGCGCCCCGCAAAGGCACCGGGGCAGACACAGCAAGCGCCGAGCGATCGGCCCAAGAGGGCCGAA
>JAEZHY010000235.1 GCA_023416335.1 Pseudomonadota bacterium
TCCAGCCCGCCAGTCGATTGTCGAATTTCCGACCGGGGGGACGGCTGCCGCAATCGCCGTGGAACGCATTCTCGGTGAAAAGGCTCCGGCGGAGAGCGGCGACGGGACGGTTGCCGAAGCCATCTCACGGCTTTTGCTGGAGATGCATACACCGGCTTGCGTAGTGGTAAATCGCCGGGGCGACATCAATTACATTCACGGGCGGACCGGCAAGTATCTTGAACCGGCCCCGGGGCACATGAGCGCCAGTATCGTGGATATGGCCCGCGAGGGGCTGCGGTTCGAACTCGCCTCGGCGATCAGAAAAGTGGCCAAAGACGGTGAGCCGGTCAGACGGGAGGGGCTTCAGGTAAAAAACAACGACGATTATCAGGTTCTCAACCTGACAGTGAAACCTTTGGAGAAGCCGGAATCCCTGAAGAACATGATTTTGATTCTTTTCGAGGAAATTTCTCCCCCAAAAAAAGCGAGACGAAGCAGAAAGATGTATTCCAGGGGTGCCATCCCTCAACAGACGCTTGAACTGGAGCGGGAGATTTTCAGGCTGCAACAGGACCATCGGATTGCAATGGAAGAACTCGAAACCTCCAATGAAGAACTCAAGTCGGCAAACGAGGAGTTACAATCTTCAAACGAGGAATTGCAATCTACCAATGAAGAGCTGGAATCGTCCAGGGAAGAACTCCAGTCGCTAAACGAAGAACTTACCACGGTAAATGCCGAACTCCATGAAAAAATAGTGGAGCTTTCCAGTTCATATGAAACTATCAACCATGTTTTGAATTCGACCGGGATCGCAATCCTTTTCGTGGACAGGGACCTGAAAATACTGCGTTTTACCCGCGAAGCCACAAAGCTCATTAACCTTATCGAGGGGGACATAGGGCGCCCTCTCAGCCATATATCGATGAATTTCGATCATGAAACCTTTCTTGATGAGGTCAGAAAAGCCGTTTCCGACCCGCAGACGCTGGAGATCGAGTTGACCACCAGGAGCGGCAGGCTCTATTTGACGAGGGTTGTTCCTTACCGGGACCAAAAAGGACAGGTCAGTGGGGCTGTAGTCACTTTTGTGAAAAATAAATGCAGCTCGGATGTGGAGGCAAAATGCAGTGGCGAGTAGGCCGGCACTCCTCAAACAGGTAGATGGGAGAAATTCGAAGAGTGAATTGGCCGGTAAGCTCTGACGGTAGTACCTTCCCCATGAATGCAGACTTGGCAGCGGTAAGCCGATTGATCGGGCACGCAAGTGTCAAGATGACAGCGGACGTCTTGCTGCGACGTACAAGAGCGCGGGAAAAGCGGGCTATCGGCCTTTTGCCCTCGCTTCGCTCTGCCCTGGAAAAAGAAAACCCCCATGAAGGGGGTAAACTTGCCAGTGGTGACCAACCTACCTTAAATGAGTGGGCCGTGGGCGGCTCGAACGCCCGACTCTCTGCTTAAAAGGCAGATACTCTACCTCCTGAGTTAACGGCCCGAAAAACGCGACAAACGAACGCTCTTAGTAACACTCCGAGAGGGCGCCTGTCAATACAATCCCGGGAAAAATCCGAAGTCCCGCCCTAATTTTCGCCACCAATATAAGCAGAAATAGACGCAATGGGAGGTCGGAGAGGCTCTTTTTGAAAAACCGGTCTCACAATTGCCCCATGTTGATTATCTTTTGCGAATAAAATATCCTGAAACTCGGCAAGGTCCTTTAAAGCATGCCGTCAGGGGCCTGAAGTCTGTGCTTCGTGCCCCGATGCGATTCGAATGTGTATCCCCGGATGCCGGTTCCCTGCGAGGAAGGATGGTTTCGGGGAAAAAGGAGGAGGAAGAGGAATGAAAAAGGTCACTCTCGGCCCGCAGTCCCTGGTTTATCCAATGCCCGCTTTCCTGATCGGCGCTAACGTCGGTGAAAAGCCCAATTTCATGACCGCCGCCTGGAGCGGGATAGCGGCGAGCACCCCGCCGATGATCACGGTGGCCCTCCAGCATCATCGCCACACCCTGAAGGGAATCAAGGAAAACGGGACCTTCTCGGTCAACGTGCCGAACACCGCCTTGGTGAAGGAGACCGACTACTGCGGCATCTACTCGGGCGTGAAAGAAGACAAGGTGAAGACTTGCGGTCTGAAGGTCTTTTACGGGAAGCTGAAGAACGCTCCGCTCATCGAGCAGTGTCCGGTCAACCTGGAGTGCAAGGTCGTCCATCTGCTATGGCTGGGGTCCCATGAACTCGTGATCGGGTCGATCGAAGAAGTGCACGTATCGGAAGAGTGCATGAAAGACGGCGAACCCGATCCGAAGAAGATCGATCCTCTCATGTTCATCACCGGTGTGGAGAAGTCCTATTTCGGGCTCGGGGATGTCGTGGGGCCCGCTTTCAAAATCGGGATGGAATTGAAGAAATCCGGGGCGTGATTCGGGGTTTGAAGGGTCCGGGTTTTTCTTCGTTCCGGAAGAAGGGGAGGTGGGCACGAAAAAGACCGTGCCCACCCCGGACCGGGTCCGGGCGAATCGAATAAAGGAAACGTCGGTCCCACCGGGATGGGTTCCCAAGGCGGACCTCATCGCCGTAAACTTAAGAGAGGCAGCCCGGCTTTGCGCTGAAGGCGCTGAATAATCGCTGGTTCCCAAGCTCCGGCTTGGTAACCCCGGCCCCGGGAGCGATGAATTGCCCGGAACGCCCCCGTCCACCCCGTCATTTTCCCGCAGATCGACTCCTCAACCAAGTGGCAAACAAATCTAATCCACCGAAATCAATTCTCAATTCTGTCGGTGAAAACTGAATGATAGGCGCGGCTTTTGTGAGAGGAAGCCGGAGCTTCCCAAACGGGGTTCCCAAGGCGGACCTTTGGAACCGGCGGAAACGATGAGCTGCGGGTGACACGGGCAACGTCACTTTGTTGCCCGTGCCGGAGGCGAGAGGGCACGATGGACGGTATCGATTTCGCTCCTGGAGTTTTTCGCCCGACTCGGCTTCGCCCCTCCTGTCCTTCGGACCCAGGCAGCAAAAAGCCGCTGCCAGGGCCACCCTTCCGGGTTCCCTGCCGGCACGGTCGGGAAACCGTGCCTCAACTCAACAGGGCTGCCCACAAATTATGCCCACCATCGTTTCGGTGGACGGGTGCGGCCCGATTTATCGCATGAACAAAAAAGGGTGGGCAACGCTTTCGCTTTTGCCCACCCTTCAATCTTGTGATAAGCGTGCTGTGCTTCCAGCACGCCGCAAATCTTCTTTTTCAGCTCACTGCTCACAGTTCACTGTTCACCGACAACAGATCAAAGCCCACACCTCACTGACAACAGCTCACTGCTCACTGTTCACTGACAAACAGCTCACTGCCTTACTTCGAATTCCACCTCCTGAAAACCAGGGTCCCGTTCGTTCCGCCGAAGCCGAAGGAATTGGAAAGGGCATATTCGATTTCGGCCTTTCGGGGTGTGTTGGGAACGTAGTCCAGGTCGCAGTCGGGGTCCGGGAACTCGTAATTCATGGTCGGCGGCATGATCTGGTTGGCGAGGGTCAGGACCGTGTAGGCCGCCTCGACCCCGCCTGCCGCGCCGAGCAGGTGTCCGGTCATCGACTTGGTCGAACTCACCGCCATTTTATAGGCGTGTTCGCCGAAGATCGTCTTGATCGCCTGGGTTTCGTACTTGTCGTTGAGGTCCGTGGAAGTCCCGTGGGCGTTGACGTACTGTACCTGCGAGGGCTGAATGCCCGCATCGTCGATGGCCGCCTGCATGCAGCGCGCCGCTCCTTCGCCTTCGGGGGCCGGGGCCGCCATATGGAAGGCATCCCCGGACGCCCCAAATCCCGCTACTTCCGCGTAAATATGAGCGCCTCGCGCCTGCGCAAACTTGAGGTCTTCGAGGATCAGCACGCCGGAGCCCTCGCTCAGGATGAACCCATCTCGTTCCTTGTCAAACGGCCTGGACGCATGCTTCGGGTCGTCGTTGCGGGTCGAAAGGGCGCGCATTGCGTTGAAGCCTGCAATTGCCAGGGTTGTTACGGTGGATTCGACACCGCCGGTGATCATCACATCGGCAAACCCGTTCCGGATAAGGTGATACGCATGGCCCACCGCGTGCGTCCCGGCCGCGCATGCGGTCTGGAACGAAAGGTTCGGGCCTTTTGCATTGTGATAGATGGATATGAGCCCCGGGGCCATGTTGCTGATGATCATCGGGATGAAGAAAGGGCTTACTTTCTTCGGCCCGGCGTCGAGCACCAGCTTGTGGGATTCTTCGATGGTGAGCAGGCCGCCGAGCCCGCAGCCCATGACGACGCCCGCGCGCGGCGATAATTCGGCTTCGATCTTGAGCTTGGCGTCTTCCATCGCGTAATGCGCCGCACCAAGCCCAAATTGCAGGAAGGGGTCCATTTTTCGGAGTTCTTTTTTACTGATGAATTCCTCCGGGTGGTAGTCTTTGACCTCTCCGGCAATCTTGGTCGTGTAGGCGGAGGCATCAAAGCGAGTAATCGGACCAATCCCGGATTCTCCAGCCATCAGGCCGGCCCAGTTCTTTTCGATTCCAACTCCAAGCGGTGTCACCAGGCCAACGCCCGTAACCACAACACGACGACGATTATTTTCCGATGCCATCCTTTTCCTCTCTTGACCGACTCAGGTGTCCGCATTCCACCGACAATCGCGCCGACGAACGCGAATGCCGCTCAACCCATGAACATCCCGCCGTTAACATGAATTACCTGACCCGTAATATATCCCGCAGCATCCGACGCTAGGAACTCGACCGCTGCTGCAATATCCTGCGGCTTGCCGTACTTGCCTGCCGGGATTTGCGCGAGCAGGGCTTCGCGCGCTTTTTCCGGGAGGGCAAGGGTCATGTCCGTCTCGATGAAACCGGGCGCGACCGCATTGACTGTAATGTTTCTGGAAACGATCTCGCGGGCCAGGGACCGTGTGAAGCCGATAAGGCCGGCCTTGGCCGCAGAGTAGTTGCATTGTCCGGGATTGCCTATCACGCCGACTATCGAGGTCACGTTGACGATCCGTCCGTGGCGCTGGCGCATCATGGGTTTCACCACCGCCTGGGAGCACAGGAAGGCGCCCTTGAGGTTGGTGTCCATGACCGCGTCCCATTCGGAGGATTTCATCATCGCGAGCAGGTTGTCCCTGGCGATCCCCGCATTATTGACCAGGACGTCGATTCTGCCGTGTGCGTCGAGTATTTCCTTGAAGGCAGTCTTGACGGAATCCGGGTCGGAAACGCTGAATCCCTTGAGGTGTGCCGCCGCGCCCTTCTCCTCGACCAGTGCCGCCGTTTCTCTGGCGCCGTCCGGACTGGAGTTGTAGTTGACGATAACGTCGCATTCCGGACCCGCCAACTGCACCGCAACGGCGCGTCCTATCCCGCGGCTGGCTCCCGTTACCACGATAACGCGTTTTGCGCTCATAATTCCCGCCTCCCCGTCACCTTTATTTGGAAGGGGGGCACAGGCCCCCCGGTCTCTTTCCGGGACTACTCGCCCCGTTCGCGGCGTATCCGCTTCACGAACTCGGGTATGAACTCGAAAAGGTCCGCGACGACCCCGTAGGTCGCTACATCGAAAATCGGGGCGTGCGGGTCCTTATTGACCGCAACGATGACCTGGGACCCCTGCATTCCGACCAGGTGCTGGATGGCGCCGGCAATACCGACGGCCATATAGAGGGTCGGTGCAACGGTCCGTCCGGTCTGCCCGACCTGGTGGGAAGGGGGAATCCAGCCTTCCTCGACGGCCCCGCGGGAAGCGCCCACGGCCCCGTTGGTCAGTTCCGCCAGTTCATGGAGCAGCGAAAAATTGTCGCCCTTGCGCAGTCCCCGGCCGCCCGAGATGATGACGTCGGCCTCGGTGAGTTTTGCCGTCTGGTCTTTTTCCGGAATTACTTCCAGGACCTCCACCCGCGCCTTGAAACACTCGTCGGGCAGTTCCACGGCTTCGATCCGTCCCTTGTGGCCGTCCTTTTTAACCGGCTTCATGACCTTCGGCCGGACGGTTGCCATCTGGGGGCGCCGATTGGGGCACACGATCGTTGCCATGATGTTTCCGCCGAAAGCGGGGCGGGTCTGGAGAAGAAGTCCCTCATCGCTTATGTCGAGTTCGGTGCAGTCGGCGGTCAGGCCCGTGCGGAGCGAAGCCGCAACGCGCGGAACAAACGACCTCCCGATGCTGGTGGCGCCTGCCAGAAGCATCTCGGGCTTCTTTGTTTTGACCAGTTCGACCAGTGCCTTCGAGTAGATTTCATCGGTGAAGTGCGCCAGTTCCGGACGGTCCACGACGTAGACCGTATCGGCGCCGTATGAAACGAGTTCTTCCGCAACGCCGTTGTTCAAACCGGATCCCAGCAGCACCGCGCAGAGTTCAACGCCGCGCTTGTCGGCAAGCATGCGGCCGGTGCTCAGGAGTTCATGGCTCACCTTGTGGATTTCGCCTTCGCGCCATTCGGCATATACCCACACACCGCGATAGTCGGCCAGGTCATCGGCGGGACCGGTTCCGACTTTGGGCAGCGAAATCGCCCCGAACTCACAGGTATCGGCGCAAATTCCGCAAAGTGTGCAATCATCGGAGATTTCGACGTGATCTTCCTTGAGTTCGATGGCGCCCACCGGACAGGCGTCCGAGCAGACCCCGCAAACCGTGCATTTCTTTTTATCGATAGTTGCTTTCATAGACCCGGTACCTTCGCAGTTTTCAAATACTTAAAGAGCTGTTCGGCCTGTTCCTCGATGGACCCCGAGAGTTGGATGCGGTTGCTTCGCCTTGGCGGGCTGAACACGCGCACCACCTGGGTGAAGGACCCGCAAAGGCCGACGCTGTCGGGATCGAGCCCGAGATCGGCAATGCCCCAGACCGGAATCTCGGCCTTCTTGGCGCGCATCTTGTGCCGAAGCGAAGGAACGCGCGGTTCGCCGATTTCCTTGATAACCGTAATGAGCGAAGGTGTGGGAAGTTTCCAGACTTCGGTCCCTTCGTCCGTCTGCCGGACCACTTTGACGGAACCGCCGTCCATCAGTTCGATTTTCTTGACAAACGTGGCGTAAGGGATATCCAGCATGGCGGCCGTTTCCGGACCGACCTGGGCCGTATCGCCGTCGACGGCCTGCTTCCCGCAGAGCACGATATCGACGTCGCCCATCTTGCGGACGGCGGCCGAAAGCGTGGTCGATGTGGCCCACGTATCGGAACCGGCGAAAGCGCGGTCACTGAGGAGCACCGCATCGTCTGCGCCGAGCGAGAGGGTGTCCCTCAGCGCTTCGGAGGCCTGCGGCGGCCCCATGGTGATTACCGTTACCTTTGCGCCGTTTTCGTCTTTTATTTTGAGCGCAGCTTCCACTGCGAAGAGGTCGAACGGGTTGATAATGCTCTCGACTCCCTGCCTCACCAGGGTATGGGTGTCCGGATCGATCCGGACGTTCTTGGTGTCGGGCACCTGCTTTATACAAACGACAACATGCATTTCTGCCGAAACTCCTGTTCTAAATATTCTGCCTGAGTCGGAATTCTAAAAAAAGCTTTCCTTCATCCGGCCGTATTCCTTGTTGAGTTCCTGGCCGATGATGTTGCGCTGAATTTCGTTCGTTCCTTCGTAAATCTGGAGGATCTTGGCATCGCGCATCATTTTTTCGACCGGGTAATCCTGCATGTACCCGTAACCGCCGAGCACCTGGACGGCATTGGTCGCCACTTCCATGGCCGTATCTCCGGCGAAGACCTTGCCCATCGCGGCGTACTTGCTCACTTCGTGCGGTTCGGTATCCATGTAGCGGGCGATGCTGTATATGAGTGACCGTGCCGCTTCCGTCTTCACGGCCATATCGGCGAGTTTGTGCTGGACGGCCTGGAAGCTGATAATGGGTTTGCCGAACTGCATTCTTTTGCGGGCATATTCGACCGCGATATCGAGCGCGCCCTGGGCGAGGCCGACACCGAGCGCTCCAATGCCGGGGCGGGATTTGTCGAAGGTCTTCATGGCAATGATGAAGCCCATGCCTTCGCGGGCGATCAGTCTGTCTTTCGGAATGCGGCAGTCTTGGAAAACGAGTTCGCGGGTTGCGGAAGCCCTGATGCCGAGTTTCTTTTCCTTCTTTCCGAAGAAGAAGCCCGGATCGCCGGTTTCAACCACGAAGAAGCTCGCGCCGCGGGGTCCCTTGGAGCGGTCCGTTATGGCCAGGACGGAGTAGATTTCCGACTCGCCGCCGTTTGTGATCCACTGCTTGGTCCCGTTCAGGATGTAATGGTCCCCGTCCTTGACGGCCGTCGTCTGGATCCCCGAGACATCGCTGCCTGCGCCGGGTTCGGTAAGGCCGAAAGCTGCGAGCCTCTTTCCGCTTGCGATCTGGGGCAGGTATTTCTGCTTGAGTTCCTCGCTTCCGAAAAGCAGGATCGGATATGCTCCGAGGCCGCTTGCCGCAAAGGAGGTCGCGATTCCGATGCATGCCTGGCCGAGTTGTTCGATGGCGAGGCAGTTTTCAAATATGCCGCCGCCCATACCGCCGTATTGCTCAGGTATATAGAGTCCGAAGAGGTCGGCCTGGGCGAGGATCTTCATGATTTCCCAGGGGAATTCCTCTTTTTCGTCCAATTCCGCGCGAATCGGTCTGATTTTCTCTTTGGCGATCTGCGCGGCCAGTTCCTGTATCATTTTTTGTTCTTCAGTCAAAAAATAGTCCAAGTGCGTTCCTCCGACTTTTCAGGCTATTTTAGAGTACGGACCGCCCAGTCCCCTACTGAGCAAAAAACAGGGCAAAATGCCCAAAGTTTCGATCCTTTAACTTTAGCTACCGGTATCCGGGTTTTGATACGGACCGCCCAGTCCTATAACGGGCAAAAAAAATCGCGACCCGGAGTTTCGATCCCTTATCATAAAAACAGGATTTGGCCAAGAGCTACGTAATGAATAACAGGGGCGAGCAACAGTTTTCGAACACGAGAGCAAACAACTATTTTGGCGCAAATCCCCACTTTTTCTTCAAATTTTCGAGTATAAGCAGGGCATTGAAATATTTGAAATCGGCAAGGGAACTG
The DNA here is from genome assembly GCA_023416335.1 of Pseudomonadota bacterium. Next base: position 9,023 of record JAEZHY010000235.1, read on the forward strand.
TCCCTTTCCAATTCTTCGGCCATCTTCCTGAAGAGTTCGTCGGCCGTTATCCTGCACGTGAGCCGGATCGCGCTGCCTATGGCCTCTTCCCCGGATCTCCCGTGGGCCACGATCACCGGCTTCCTGACGCCGATGAGGGGCGCTCCTCCCACGTACCGGTAATGGTAGCTTTCCTGGAACGCCTCGAAAACCCGGCTCACATCGACGCAGTCGCGGAACCCGTTTTGCTCGACTTTTTTCCCGAGCACCCGGATCAGGGCTTCGGACAGTCCCTCGCACAGTTTCAGGACTATATTGCCGACAAATCCTTCACAGACGATTGCGTCCGCCACATCGTCGAAGAGGTCGTTCGGTTCGACGTTGCCGACAAAGTTGAGTCCCGAGCGCCGGATCAGGACGAAAGCTCTCTGGATGGCGCTGGTGCCTTTGCCCGGCTCGTGACCGATATTGAGAAGTCCGATCCTGGGATTTTCGATTCCCCGGGATGCCCTCAAATAGATATGGGCGAGCGTGGCCGATTGAGCGAGGTGCACGGTACCGGCCTGGGAATGGGCGCCGGCATCGAGCAGGACCGGTCTGCTTTCCCCGGCGGGGAAGGGCACGACGAGCGCCGGTCTTCTGAGTCCTGGGAGGAGTTCCACGTAGTGCTTCGCGGAGGCAACGATCGCCGAAGTGTTGCCGGCGCTGACCACTGCATCCGCCTGCCCCTCGGCCAGCATCCGCATCGCAACATTGAGGGAAGAGTCCCGCTTTTTGCGTATGGCGACAGGTCCGGACTCATCCATCGCGATCGCCTGGGGAGCGTGTACCACCTCCAGTGCATTTCGGTTGCCGGTGCTTTCGAGTATTTCCCGGACAACCGGTTCGTCGCCGATCAAGATGAGGTCCGCCATGCAATGCGATCGAGCCAGAAGCGCTCCCTTGACCACAGCCTCGGGAGCATGGTCCCCGCCCATGGCGTCAATCGCAATTCTCATTTCTCAGACCTTCGGTCGGAAAAGGCTTTATTCTTCCTCGAGTTCCAGAACAAGGCGGCCTTTGTAATATCCGCAGTTGGGGCAGGCCCTGTGAGCAAGCCGCATTTCGTTACACTGGGGGCAGCGTGCGAGGGCCGGGCTGTCTACGCCGTGGTTGGCCCGTCTTTTGTCGCGTCTGGCTTTGGATACCTTACGTTTGGGAACACCCATTTTCTACTCCTGGTTCTAATTCGGCCCGTGCAGCGGGCCTGGATCGTTAATCAAAACGGCGGACAGCGAAGACCGCCCGTCTTCCTTTATTTATCTCCGGACTCGGGCAGTCCGCCCTTAATCAGTCTGAGCTTCTCGAAAGGAGACATTCCGGTGTCGGACCGGCATTGGCATGTCTCCTCATTCAGGTTGGCCCCGCACCTCGGGCACAGACCTTTGCAGTCTTCACTGCAGAGAACCTTAACGGGCAGCGCCAGGAAAATCTGCTCGGCAACGAGTTGATCGATCTCGATAACCTCTCCGTCGAAGAATTCGTAGACGAGTTCTTCGTTCTCGAGTTCTTTTTCCTCTTCCTCCGGCGCCCGTTCTTCCTCTATCAGGTAAAGGTCCACGGTTTCATTCAGAGGGAACGGAAACTGCTTGAGGCATCGGTGGCAGCCCACTTCGAGAGTTCCCTCTATCTTGCCTGTAACTCTTATGTGATCCGGGAGCCTGTTAATGTCGAGAGTGACGTTGACAGGCCGGACCAGCTTCATATTAAAGGGGTCGTCAGGGGGAACGAACTGTCTCAGCCGCTCTTCGTCCCAGTGGAACCGAAGAGTTCGTCCTGATTCAGGTATTTCATCGACACGAATGCGCATAATTCCCCTTTCTGCAACCATAAACAATCAAGTATAAATATATTCACGGAGCTGTCAAGGAATTTAAGGCAATCTGGCGAATCTACAGGATTTTCCCCCGGAAGGAGGCCCTTCTTCCCACGACTGGAGAAAACAGGGGTTGGTCCCTCAATAATCCCTGCCGCTACCCTTTGCAAACGAAAAAACGCTCCTCCCGTTTTCAGGGAGGAGCGGGCATTTACTCATAAAACCTTCAAACTTATGTCGCCGGCGTACTCAAAAAATAATGCAGTGCTGCGCCAAAGTCCGGCTTTTCGCCGTCGAATCGATTCCTAGAAATGCTTGGCTGCCTGGGTGACCAGGTCTTCGGATACCTCTTCGAAAACTTTTCTCCAGGCCCCGCGGGTGAACGTGCCTTTCCCGAAGGTGATCTTGTGTTTCGATTCAAGAGCTGCGATCTGCCTGCCGTCATTTTTCACTTCGCATTTGACCACGAGCGATGTATCTCCCGCATAAGGCATCCACCTCGCCCCCATACTCCCCTTTTGATAACTCACGACGTGGGCCTCGATCGTGTAAGGCGTTCCGCCAGTCTTCTCATTCCAAAGCATCCCGCGCTTCTTAAGTGAATCTTCGAGCCCGCTCCAAAGCAGCCCGATGACATCCACGTCAAAGACCGCGTGTGCGTCATTGGAAACATCTACAACCTTGACCTTGTACGGCGACGAAGTAAGAGTGCTCGGAAGGGGAGGCGAAGGCTGTGCGACGAAGACGTCGTTACCTTTCCCCCTGCTGCACGCAAATGAAATGAGCACAAAGCATACTATTGCAAAAATTTGTATCTTCCTGTTCATAGATGTCCTCTCTGCCGGGAATTTGCGCAAATTTATCCGAAAACAATCGAATGAGCAAATTATTATATCCGGGCTGCACATAAGGCAGCCAACCCGCGCCGGACTTGACCCGCGGGCCGTCTTTTTTCGCCTGGCCGATGATGCTTAAATGAATTTCGATCCGCCTGGAAGTTGGAACGGCAAGGTCCCCGCCTTTTCGTTCATCTCCGATAGTGCCAGAGGCAGATAAAATGGGCAAGGGCATTGATGATGCAATTGTGAAAAATGAAGAGATTTTTGGAGAAGGCGCTCGGCGGCAGCAATGGCAAGACCTTTGAACAACTGCACCAGCACATAATTCTCGCTTGACCGCACTGCCCCTTGTCCATATCCTGACCTACAAGAGTTTTGGGCCAATACGATGCCAGGGCGCCGAGGAGCTGTATCCACGTCCTGAAAAGGGCGAGCAGTCCGTTGGACGGTCTTTGAGGTGACGAAGGTAGATCGTTATGCGGATCCGCGTAAGACCTGTTGTGAAAAGTTGCGATGCAGGACCAAAATCGCTGAAAAACCGGAAATCTCTATCGAGATCGGCCGCCGGTTCCATAGCTTCTTATATGGGCTCAAATCCGCGAATCGGCTCTTTTGCGGATCAATCGTAACATTGCTATAACCATGCAAAAAATCATGATAGGTGAAATGATTCATGGCTAGGAAGAGAAAGAGAAGCCAGGGAGATCAGGAAGACTGGAAACAATTCAGTGCAGAGGCTGCATACGCAGACAGCATTTTTCAATCGGCAATTGGTGATTCTGAGGAGGCTATTGCGAGTCTCGAATATGCGTTAGAGTTGATGCCAACCTATGCCCCTGTGCTTCTGAGCATGGGCTCTGTTGAATATCAGCGTGGAAGGAAATCGGAAGGGATGAAGCAGTTTTTTGCTCTTCTTGATCTTCCTGCGGAAACTGATGATCTTTGTGAGATTATCGATAAAGCCGGCAGCTTTCTCATTGGAATTGGTGAATATACTGATGGACTCGAGCTCTACCGCAGGGCGATCTCTATTTTTCCCAATGCCGCTCTGTTGCATCAGGGATTGGGATGCTGCGCTAGTCATGAAGGTTTGCATGAGGATGCAGTTCAAGCCTCTCAACGGGCTGTTGAACTGGAGCCGGAGAACCAGAATTTTGTGAATGATCTCGGGTGGAGTCTTTTGGAAAAAGGAAACTTGACCGAAGCAAGAGAAGTCTTGGAAAGAGCAGTCGGGATGGACCCGAAGGATGAGCTTGCGCTTGAGAATCTCAGGTATTGCAAGTCCCTTATTCAAAAGCAGAGTGAGGAAACGTCTAAAGCATAACTTTACGTGAACCGGATGTGCAATCCTCAGAGCTTTGAAATTTGGCGAATGCAGGAAGTCCATGCCGGTTTGGCGGGGGCGGCAGTAAGCGGTCCCGATCCGAAGGAATTCTTTCTTCCCTGCCAACTGCGTCGACTTTGGGACGGTTCCCGGCGGAAAATACGGGATAAATCTCGGCGGGTGGTAGCGCTCACCCGCGAAGCCCCCAGGCATAAGTTCAAAAATCTCAACATATTTGTTGCATCACGGTTTCGGGAAAACTCGATATTCTGGCAAGATCTTTTATACGTATTGGTAAGGCCCACCCATTTCGGAGGTCACGCCTTATTGGTAGGATATTTAGTTGCCCAGATCATCCCCATATCCACCATGCGAGGGTCTTTGATAATGCCTCTGTCGAAAAGGTCTTCACCGTAATGCAAGAAGGGGGAAGACCGCCCTGCATTAAAACCTTTACTATAGCGGGACAACTTTTCCACGTTGGGGCTTGGCGACCTGAAATACTCTTGCCTCTCGCCTGGTTTCTCACAGTAGTCGAGCCCGGCACTAGGCTGTGGGTTCTTGCAATTGTCATCTAGAACGCAGTCCTGTACGTGATCAGCCGATCCGGGATGGAGCCGGTCCGAATCGGCTGATCCGGAGCGGGACTCTGAGGCGACTACTGGACCACCCATATATCCAACATATTGGTACCATCGTCGACTGCGGCGAAAATAAATCCATTCCTGAAAGGAGCGAGTGCAATCCCGAATGCCGACCCAGCAGCAGGATCGATTGAAAACTGGTCAACGAATTCCCCTTGCGCGGTGTATTCGACGATCTCACTCTGCTGATTCGGATCGGGATTAACCGCATCACCCTGCGAGGTGATCAGGTCTCCATTGGGCGCCAGCGCAAGCCCGAGCGGGCCATGCAAATGGACCGGATCCTGGACCACAACTGTGCCCATGCCTAAATCCTTGTTCGTACGGGCCGCATTGCGGATTGCGAAGATCTCATTGTCGCCGGTGGATGCGACGTAGAGGATATCCTTGTCCTCACGATATGCCAATCCGGTCGGACCGACTACCAGCGCTGCAGGATCGCACCGAGTCAAATACCCTGACGCGATTTGAGTCATCTTGAACTCGATCGAATCACTCTGTTTTTTGCCTTCGGAAATCTTCAGGTCAACCCGCGTCACCGTACCGCTCGAAACGTTGGAAACGAATACCATGGCATTATTTCCATGTTCGTTGATGGTTAAATCCCATGGACCGTTTAGCAGGGTTGCATCGGCAAGCGTTTTTACCAGTTTGCCGTTCTTGTCCAGAATAAGGAGCGATCCCTGGCCTACTCCACAGGCATTACCCCCAGGGGAAAGATTGGGGAGATTGCCGACTAGCACGAATCCTCGTTTCAAAACTCCAAGTGCGGTCGTGAGTCCTAGTCCCTGCTGTCCCTGAAAAAATACCGATTGTTCACCGGCAGGAGTGATCCGAACGATTGTCGTGCCGGTCCCTTGGACGTTGCCACTGTTGTTGAAGTTCGACACGAGAATATCGCCGGGCTTAATCGCCCCGCCCGGTGCGAATCCATTGGGAACGAATGCAACGCCGTAGGGGTTGACGTCCCCATTGGGTGGGACAGTCGAGACGGAAAGCGTTGGAGTGGTTGGCAGATTCGGAATAATCGGCTGCTGACGATTCTGACCTCCGAGGGCCAGATCCGCGATGAGCGCGAGAAAAACCATACATCCTAACGCAAGTAAATTCTTCGGTCTCATGAACTTTTCTCCTCGTTGGGTGTTTGGACGAACCTATTCTCCACTTTGAGCGCACCTGCAGAATTCCCAACCCCGGAAAAGAAATAATGCTGGGCAAAGTAAACCATTTCTGAAAAATGGCCCCAATTGGCCATTTAACAGGCAGACATTCGAATGAGGTAATCCCGATCAGTTCGAAGCTTAAATTTACGCCGGAGTGAGGAGACTCATGCAATCGCTACGGGGAAACATCCCCAAATTCGGTTTTGAAATGATGACGCTTGAATGGCATTCATTTTAAGGACGCTCTGCGGGGGTGTCAATCCGATGCATGGGGGTAAGCGTGTAACCAAGTTGATCTTTTCCCGAAAAAATGGACAGTGAGTTAAGCGCCTTTATTATTGAACAATCAAATGGAGGTGCAAGATGTCCAAAAACAGAAGGTCCTTCACGGAGGAATTTAAGCGGGGGGCGTGGCACTGGTTGCGAAGGTCGCGAACAGGTCACAGGTCGCCAGAGATCTGGATGTGGACGTAACTCTCCTGAAAAACTGACAGAAAAGACTCAATGCCCATCCGGACATGCCTTTCCCGGGGAAAGGAAATCCGCGAGATTTGGAATTGGCAAACCTCAAGAAGGAAAATGCCCGACTCAAAGAAGAGGTAGAGATTTTAAAAAAAGCAGTCGATATTTCAGCGACCGACCTCAGTAAGATACCTTTTTATTGGAGAACATTGAGGCATCAGAACTAAAGCGCGCGGAAAAAGCCTCAGCCACGAGGCGATTACGGCCTATTACCGGGCGGTCCGAAGAGAGCGCATATTTACGACACGGATGGACACAAATGGATACGGATGGAGGAGCAGCAATCCGGGAAAAGTCTCGGCGGGGGGTAACGTTCACCTGAGAAGCCTTCCAGGCACAAGTTCAAAAATCTCGATCATATTTGTTGCATCATGGTTTCGGAAAACTCCGGCAAGAAAGTGCAAATATTGTCAGGGCTTCCCGTCTGCCCTCTCTGCCTCAGATGCGCATATTCCGATCTGTGGCGGCCTACCGTTCATTTCTGCAAAAAACATCCGGTCTTTACAATGTACTTTTTGAAAACAATTTCCAGGCGCAATCCCTGCATTAGGACGTGGCCGGGCCGATGTTCTTTATAGCGGTTGCAAGGGATTGGAAATGAATGTAGGTTGACGTTTTTCCGGGGTAAGCGCCGCTCTGACGCTCCCGGGTTACTAATCCCGCGGGCCCTGACCTAACGGCCTGCGGCCCTTTCCTCAATGGAGACCACCTCGCTCAAGTGAATAGACTACTTTTCTCCATCGGCATTATCCTTTCCGGGTTGAGTTTCGGCTACATCTTTCAGCGGCTGATCGAGGCCGGGGTTATAAGGCTGCCCATACAAACCGCCGCCACTCTTCGCAGGAGGATTCAAAAGATTTCCCTTCAGTTTTTTGCGCCGGTCCCCATAGTTGGCGCAGTCTGGCTGATAAGAATCAATGATCTCAGGATGGCCGCGCTCCCCTTCCTGTGCGTGGCAACTTTATTTTTCGGAGGCTTTCTGGCCTGGGCGGTTGGAAAGGTACGCGGATACGGTCCAAAGCAAATCGGCGCTCTCTACTGTTGCGGCTCTTTTTCAAACATCGCTTCGATGGGATCGCTTGTGTCCTTCTTCTTTATCGGAGAAGACGGATTTGCAATGCTGGCCCTCTACAAGCTTTTTGAGGAAGTGACCTATTACGGAATCGGGTTCCCTGTTGCCAAATACTACGGCATCGGGCTTGGAGAAAGTGAAACATTCCTGAGAAGACTGAGAAAGGTGTTCGCCGATCCCTTTGTCATTGTCGCAATGACCGCATTGGCTGCCGGACTGGCGCTGAATATTTCAGGGATTCCTCGTCCGGCCTTCTATGAAACGGTCAGCGCCGTTTTTATCCCGCTCGGGGTATTCCTCCTGCTTTTTACAGTAGGCATGGGCATGAGCTTCGAGCGAATGGGATATTTAAGGGAGGCGCTGCTCGTTTCCGGCATAAAATTCCTCGCAATGCCGGCGCTGGCCTGCATAGCCGCCTCGCTTCTCTCCATGCAAACCATCTACGGCGGACTTCCCCTGAAAGCGGTCCTCCTGGGTTCATCAATGCCGGTTGCGTTCAACTCCGTGGTGGCATCTTCGCTCTATGAACTGGACCTGGACCTGGCCAACTCCTGCTGGCTGGTGACCACCGGGGCCATGGTAATCGTTCTGCCGTGTCTCTATTTCCTTTTGGAGCATATCTGATCTCCCAAACAACAGGGGACACGGATGAACACGGATGGACACGGATGAAGGGAGCAGCAAAAGAATCTGTTTAGGGGAAGACATCCGTGGGCTGTCTGTTTGGAGCTTATCCGATTTCCCATCCGGCTTGGCGCCCTCCGCGTCTTCGCTTGCAAACAACAGGGGACACGGATGGACACGGATGGAGAGAACAGCAAAAGAATCTGTTTAGGGGAAGACGTCCGTGGTCTGTCTGTTTGGAGCATATCCGATTTCCCGGCCGACTTGGCGCCCTCCGCGTCTTCGCGTGCAAACAACAGGGGACACGGATGAACACGGATAGACACGGATGGAGGAGCGGCAAAAGAATTTGTTCAAGGGAAGGACATCCGTGGTCTGTCTGTTTGGAGCATATCTGATTTCCCGGCCGACTTCTCGCCCTTCGCGTCTTCGCGTGCAAACAGCAGGTGACACGGATGAACATGGATAGACACGGATGGAGAGAGCAGCAAAAGAATCTGTTTAGGGGAAGACATCCGTGGTTTGTCTGCTGGACAAGAGATCCCTTTTGAAGTCAGAAAAGCAGACGGTGCTCGGAGATGCTTGTTCCTGTGATGCTTACCAAAGTCCGCCTTGAGACCCCCTATCCTTGAAGCCTGCTTCCACCCACAGAACGCTCGCACTCCCCGTACGCACCAGTACCTCCTGAAGTGCCCAGCCACTGCCTTTTGACACGGATAGACACAGATGGACACAGATAAAACAAGATGCGGAGTCAACCAGCGGGTCGGGGTATGGGAAATTCAAGGAACACAAGAAACATACGAAATACGTGCGGGACTGCGGCCCCCACACCCCCAGCGTCGCTCCGATTTCGGAAAATTCAATACAGTGGCGAGATAAGGCAGCGATAACCGCAAATTGATTATTATGTTCATTACGTTGGAAAAGGAGCTTCCAGGAATCAGGAGAACATAATGTCCGGAACAGACCTTCGAAGCGAAAAGGAGAAGATGTTGGCGGGCGAGTGGTATCATGCGGCTGACCCGGAAATCTCTGCTGAGCGGAAAAGAGCCCAGATGCTATTGCATGCCTTCAATTCCTCGCTCCCGGATGAGGTTGACCGAAGGGCGGCTATACTCAACGACCTCATCGGCGGAAGGGGAGAGGATTCCGTTATCCAGCCACCATTCCAGTGCGACTATGGATACAATATCAGCTTGGGAAAAGGCGTCTTCCTCAACTTTGGTTGCGTATTCCTGGACGTAGTCTCAATCGAGATAGATGATCTCTGTCAAATAGGCTCTTTGGTCCAGGTAATCACGGCTGATCATCCGCGTGACTCGGAACTACGAAAACAGGGATACGAGAGGGGTATTCCCGTGCGCATCGGTCGGAACGTATGGATCGGTAGTGGCGCAATTATCTTGCCCGGCATCAATATCGGAGATGATGCAATTGTTGGCGCAGGAAGTGTAGTGACCCGCGATGTCCCCGCCGGCGCTACCGTTAAGGGCAATCCCGCTAAATAACAATGAGACCCTGATTAAAGCTCTACTTGGTTCGAATACTTATGCGATCCTTTTAAGTAAATCCACACGAATGCGAGGTGACTCGCAGCTATTCGCAGTTAATCCGGCAATAGAGCATCACTCGAAGCATCCCAGCCGTTTTGGGTGTACATAGAAATATCTGTGATCCGGAACCTGTTATTATGCCGGTGGAATATAGACCTGTCTCTCCCGGCAATCAGCCAGATTACCGGTGTAGATTCCATGCCGGAATGGTATCACGATGGTCTCCACCATCGAATGCCCGTTAGGCGAGTGCAAAAGTCAATAAACCTCTCCTCTAATAACCTCAGCCAATCTCCAGACATGAATTCATTTCTTAATTCCCCACTGATCGGTCAACCAATTTTTCCTTACGTGAAAAACCCTCATGCTATGGCTCAGCAGAAGGGAAGCATAAGAAGGGAGGGACCACCATCCTTTGCCTTGCCGTGTTCTTCGCGCCCTTCGCGTCTTCGCGTGCAAACAACAAGGGACACGGATGAACACGGATAGACACGGATGGAGAGAACAGCAAAGAATCCATTCAGGGGAAGGACATCCGCGGTCTGTTTTGCTGGACAAGAGATCCCTTTTTGAAGTTAGTTGAAAGCAGATGACGCTCGGAGATAATTCCTTCTGCGATGTCTAGACTTCGCATCTTCTTTTATCCGTGTCCATCCGTGTCAGAAGGCGGTGATCTGTCTGCTGGAGAAGAGATCCCTTTTGAAGTCGGTTAAAAGCAGATGGTGCTCGGGGATAATTATTTCTGTGATGCCTGGACTTCGCATCTTGTTTTATCCGTGTTCATCAGTGTCCATCCGTGTCAAACAGGCATTGGGGTGGCGCGAGCCTTCTGTGGGTGGAAGCAGGAGCTTCGAAGACAGGGATTCCCAAGGCGGACCTTGGGAACCAGCGGAATGGTGCTCGGAGATGCTTCCTTCTGTGATGCTTATACTTCGCATCTTGTTTTATCCGCGTTCATCAGTGTCCATCCGTGTCAAAAGCAGTGGCCGGCTATCTTCCCTCCTTCCTGATAGTCCAGTGTAGAGCCAATGCCGGAGTCAACACGATAAACAGCAGGAAAAACCGAATTTCCGTGAAGAACTTCAGCACGAGCGGCGTCAAGGTAGTCGAGTCGGTATGAAACCACCTGCCGGCCATATCCATCCAGGTCGTCCAGCCGGCAATGGTCACCAGCCCCAAAAAAAACGTAATAACAAATCCGGTTATGAAGCATCTGAATAAAATGTTGCGGATCAAACGTAAATTTTCGAAGTCCATGGTTCAGTTCCTCGATTCCAGGTCATGAAAAAACCGCCGATACAAATTTGCCCGCCTTTGTTTTTCAAATCGTAACGATCGTTCGAATTATAACCTGTGCCGGTCATGGTTTCCCTGGCCTGCCCTGCGACAACGTCTTTGGATTCGCTATAGTTTTGATATAAAAGATCATGTGAACGAATGTGTCATGGGCCTGAACGCCAACCGGGAAGCTGGGAGACTCAAGGATGGAATTCTCATTCGAAAACGATCGGAAGGTCGCTGAGTATGTACGACTGCGGAAGGTCCTCAAAACGATTATCGCAGCTTCTGCCCAGGGCGCCGCTCATGGAATGTGCCAAAAAGTTGGGAATGGCGCATGGTAAAGTCTTGCCGCTCAAAAGCCCCAATGCAATGTCGGTACTCATTGATTATTGCTTGTACTGTCATTGCGTGAAGGGGAAAACCGTAGTTGAGCGCTTCGCGGAAAAGAACCTCTGATTGCCTCAGTCCGATGAAATGGTAGTCTGTCGCGCCATGATGGACTCCTTCTTTTCCATTTTCCAGGTTCGTCGGGTGTATAAAGGCAGAGGGGTTCTGGTCTACGACCTCTTCAGGAAGAAATAGGGTTGGGCGGCACTACCGATTCGCGCATGGCGTTCGCGGGAAGGATATTGCCCTTTGCCGATTTCCACATGTCCGCAGGCGCTCTTTTGCCTCTTTTTGCAAAGCCTGTGATCGAGGCCGTCGCTTGCATAATCAAGAAATGGGAGTTGCAGCATCCGGAGATGGGGCTCACCAGGCTGCCGCCCCGCCTGGAGGCCGGCTTTTCAGCCCAGGTCATCCGTGCGGCCATGAGGGCAGGGGCGCTCGATAATATAAGCTACTCGGATATCATTGAATGAGCATTGATTTCTGCAGGGTGTCAAGCGTATGGAGCGGAATAGATGAACAAGAAAGCTCTTTTTGCTTTTTTGAAGCAGCAGGCCCCATCCACATTGTGTCAGCTCCTCGAAGCCGCCTTCGTTGCGATGACTACGAATCAGCGGCGGGATGTGTTTGGTAAGCTGAAATTCGATAAATATGCGCCAAAGTTCGACGAAAAATCTTTGCTGAAGAAGGTCGGGAAGTTCTATGACGACTCTATTAGAGGCGCCTATTACGCCCCATTCAACATGAACTCGAAAAACTACATGAACATCCCGGAAGAGACGGAGGCGTGGTTCGAGGACCTTTCCGAACTCCTGGAAGGTGCCGCCGGGCTGAGTGAAGAAGGCAAGCACACACCTGCCGTCGAGTGCTTTAAGATCCTCTATGAACTGATAAACAAGATGGAGCATGGAGATGAAATCGTTTTTGCCGACGAGTGTGGGAGCTGGATGATTCCGGGGGGCGAAAGAGTCTTTATCAGGGCTTACCTGCACTCTCTATCCTCCATCCATACTCCGGAGGAGTACACTGAAGCCGTCATGCCGCTCTTGCAACGTGATAGTTGCCAGTCGCTGCACAATAATGTCTACAAGGTCGCCATTGAGGTTGCCGGCAGGGAACAAAGAAAGGCCCTTGAAACTGCGGTAAAAAGCCGGAAAATAAAAGTTATCCGGTGAGACCCGGATAAATGAATAGTCCGGATGGTTCGGGCCGGTTATGCCAGGTTATGCTAATGGAGAATTCCAGTGACAAAGATCGAGCAATTTTTCGCCCTTTATGAGGAAGGCGCCAACTCCTCCGATCCGGAACTCGTGTGTTCGCAGTACACGGCTGAGTTTATGGGAGGCGGCCCGAACGGCGTCGCGTGTGGTAAAAACGACGAAAATCTCCGAAAAGCCATCTCCCGGCGGCAAGTTTTTTCCAGGGGATCGGGTTCAAACGTGCCAAGGTATTGGGCGTGGAAGAAACGCCGCTAGACGACCGGTACACAATGGCCAAGGTCCACTGCACATGATTTTCGAAAAGCAGCCGGGCCACCCACTCGAATTCAAGTTCTTTCTGACTTATTTCCTTTTCGATTCCGGTTCAGGGCCGAAGGTAGTTTTTTGGATTTCGCACGACGACGAACAAAAGATTATGCAGGAAGCTGGCCTTATCCCGAGTGAAGGGGCCTGAGGAACGGGAATTGATATGAGACGATGTTTTCGGGGTCGTTTCAAAGCATGGTTCAAGAAACCCGGAGCGACTGCTTGTCAGCAAATCTTGGCGTGAGCGTTTTCATCAAGTTCTCTCTTCGGGTGCGGTCAGCCAATTTTCCGGTGTGGATTTCGCCGTCGGAAACCTCCCGGTGGTTTCAGTCATGGAGTATCCCGCGGACAGGGCGTCAACAAGAGAAGGGTAGTTATGTTGCAAGAGCGGCGTCACTCATCGACCGGGATTGTATATCCCCAGCTTTTCAGCTCTTGCCGCCTTGAGGAGTTCCAGATCGGAAGCAACGAAAACCACATCTTGTTTCGCTGCTTTATTGAGCCACAATGCAGTCGAAAGATGTATGCTGTCGGCTCCCTTCAGCGCATGTTTGGCAATAACTTCATCAATGAATTGGAAAATCTCCTTGTGGATTTCCACAACAGCGATGGATGCCCAATCGGCTTTAAAGGCCTTTTTGATCCTCTCAAAAGCAGTGGTTTCGATTTCTCCTGCTTTGTGCCTGCGCGTTAATGCTGCCAGTATCTCAGGGTAGGCCAGCCTTGAAACGACCGGAATGGATCCTTCTTTGAGCAGCGCATTGACTTGGTCGCTCCCCTCTTCTTGAACGTATCGTTTGACCAGTGCGCTGCTGTCGAAGTAGATCATCGGCGATCCCCGATGATCGTCTCGGATACCGGCCTGCCTTTTGCCTCTGCTCTTTCAAGCGGCTTAAACGCCGGTTCCTCCGACGTTCTTGGTAAGCTGAGAAAACCCTGCCCAGCCAGATAAGCCAGACGCTCCTCGATCCCAGCCTCTTCTTCTATCTGATCAAGACTGTGCATAACCGCCACCGGCGCTCCCCTGTCCGTGATGATGACGGCATGACCCTTCTTGGCCATTTCAAGGTAGTGGGTCAGCTTGTTTTTTAAATCCCGTATTCCTACTTGCATGGCGTCACCTCCTGTAGCCATTGTAGCAACGAGATTTCGGAAGTCAAACTGTTCCTGGGAAGCAACAAGCAGAATCATGGAATATCCGCCAGATGGGGATGTTGGTTGAGACGAAAAGGAAAAGGGCGGCAGAATCCATGACCTTAAGGAAAGGCAAAGACTTCCCAACCACGAAATACCTGAAAATCACGAAAGAAAACAATAAATAGGATAAGGTTGCAGGATGGGCACAGTGCTTTGTCGTGCCCACCGCCTCGCGCTAGGAACCAAACCGTGGGTGACACGGGCAACGTGTTTTTGGTTGCCCGTGCCGCAGGCAAGAAGGACTGGTAATTCTACGCGAAGCCTCTTGTCCTCCGGACCCAGGCAACGTTAAAGCCTGTTGCCTGGGCCACCCGCGCCGTTCGGTTCTCCTCGGCCTAAAGTGTAACTAAGAGGTTGATATTAAACGGGTTAAGAACCGGCAGCATAAAAAATCTTGTTCAAAAAACAAGAAAACGATCGATAGTAGTACGAAAATCACGAAAGAAAACAACGAGATAAGGATAATGCCGTAGGGTGGGTGTAGCGGAGAGACTGTGTCGTGTTGTTGATGAAAACCGGCCCAATCCCGGTCGGTTACGAGGTGAAGCGGAGAGACCAAATCGCCGGTCAATTCGTTATTATCGGTTGTTGTAAATTGCCAATGCGATAAAGAGCGCAATAATAATCAGAACCGGTATAAGACACCCCTGAGTGGTGATGTCCTTGTGCCCTTCAGTCTCCGGGAATTCGCGGTCCTCTCTTTTGAGTTTGACTGTAGGTCCCCCTTTCTTCCTTTGTAGCCCCCTACAACCACGGCCCAGACAAATCAGACCTAAAACGATGACAAAAAACCCTCCGGCAGGGAAAAAGATGAAAAGCCAGGAACCAAGGATAATAAGCGTAAAACCGAGCAGTATCAGCATCAATTCTGTCATCGAAATTCACGAAGAATCTAAATGGAATAACGCACTTGATTCAAGATCAAACAGGAGTGATATGTCAAATGAATTCAATCAGGAACCACGTCTGGAAAACGGCGGATTGGCCGGAAATCACCGGGTCAGAGTCAAAAGATCTCCCCTCTGTCATGGCATCAGCCACCTTCCAGACATGAATTCCATTTCTTAATTTCCCACTGATCGGCCTCTTCGCGCCTTCGCTGCTTCTCGTGCAAACAACAGGGACACGGATGGACACAAATGGACACGGATTGAGGAACATCAAAAGAATCCATTCAGGGGAAGGCGTTCATGGTCTGTCTGCTGGAGCAGATACCCCTTTTGAAGTCATTTAAAAGCAAAACGAACTGCGGAATTAGTTCTTGACCTGCTGCTATCTTCCCCCCTTCCTTATAGTCCAGTGAAGAGCCCCGCTGGAAGAATATACTCGGGGGTTAGGAGCATCCTGATCGAGCAAAAAATCATGTCGGCAGGTTCGTTCTCAAGTCCTCCAGCATTCTCAACGGGGGAAAGACGGCATATCCGGACCCCCCCTCAAATACCGGAATCCGAAATGTCCTCCCAAAAGGTGATTGATTTCGCAAGGGACGGGACTGACCAGATGTACTGAAAGAGTTTTGCGGAAACCTTGTACCCCGTGCATGATCCGATCCTGTAGGCAAGCCGCTCTAACGAAGAGCGACTCACTCCCGGTATATGCGGAATCCTCTTGCAAAGCGGATTGGTTTGTAGTCTACTAAAATTATTCCCTTACGAATATAACTGAGTGATCATTATAACCCAAATGGCTCACAGGTGTTCTCTGCCGCAGCCGGATCTGATCATTCATTGCCCCCACAGCTTACGCTTCATTGGACGCAGCATCGGAAAAGGAGTTAACATGAAGGTCTCCTTGTGCACTGCCCTGTTATGTTCGATTACGATAGCTTTCGCTTACCCGGCATTTTCTTCCGACGACGGTATTTTTGTGATCCCGGTTGTCTCCATGAATTTTCGGGGTAATTGGAACGCTAATACAACGTATAATGCCAAAGATGTTGTGTTCTACAATGGTTCGAGCTGGTTCAGCATGGTTGGACCGAATCACGGAAATATCCCCGACGTGTATTCAACCGCTTGGACACTGGTTGCCCAAAAAGGAGACAAGGGTGATGCCGGCGCCGGGGGACCAAAGGGTGATACTGGAGCGACAGGGGCTACAGGACCCGCGGGACCGACAGGACCAAAGGGCGATACTGGTGCAACGGGAGCGACAGGGGCTGCAGGACCCGCGGGACCTACAGGACCAAAGGGCGATACCGGTGCAACGGGAGCGGCTGGAGCCAATGGTCTAGATGGGAAGACCGTTCTCTACGGAACGGGTGCGCCATCGAGCAGCATAGGCAATAATGGGGATTTCTACATTGCTGCAGACACTCACTACGTCTATGGCCCGAAAGCATCTGGAACATGGCCTTCAGGAACTTCGCTCGTTGGACCACAGGGACCACAAGGTGCAAAGGGTGATCGGGGTCCATCAGGAGCTACTATCACGGGAAATGTCTTCTATTGTGCCCAGACTGCAGGTGACGGTCTGCCGGTATATATCATGGGGAGTTCGCTCCGAGCTTATACCGCTCCCAATGGACAATTTCTGCTCTTCAATGTGCCGGTCCCCCTGGATGGAAAAACCCAACTGACAATTGATGTTCCGCCAGTTTCTACATCCGGGCAGCGCTACACCGTCAGCGTCACCGGCCTCGCCGAGGGGCAGAGCAAAGATATTGGGACAATTCAGCTATGCTGCCCTTCAGTTCCCGACGCAAGTTGTCTATGCGCGGATGGTCAGCCAAACTGCAGTTCCGGTGGTTCCGGTGTAGTTGACAGTGATGGGGACGGAATACGGGACGAAATCGATAATTGTCCCCACGTCTTTAACCCCGATCAAAAGGACTCAGATCTAGACGGCGTTGGTGATGCCTGTGATAATTGCCCATATGATTCGTCCTGTCATTAATCAATAGATTGTTTGAAAAAATTGGGTCGGGTCAACTGGGTCAAGGATCATAATGGATTTGAATCCGGCGTTGTAGGGGGTGTTTGCTCAGACGGGGTGACAAGATCCCGCTCCGACGGGTATTTAAGGAACCTCTCCTTATTGTGACATCAGCCGAATCTCCAGAGATGAATTTCATTTATTAATCCAGCCTGACGCTCAACCAATTTTTCCCTACCTGAAAACCGCTGATGTTATATGGTTCAGCAAGAGTGAAGTATAAGAAGGGAGGGCCGCCATCCTTGGCCTTGCAGTCATCTTCGCGCCCTAAGCGTGCAGACAACAGGTGACACGGATGTGCTTTTGTGGTTGGAGATTTTTTGCCCCGGGGAAACATCTCCTGCTTCCCGGATGTTCTTTGACAAAAATAAACGGACGGAAGTCTTAAAATCGCGGGAACTTCCTCCTGCGCGTCAGGGTTTTTCAACCTTGGAAGATTTTGTCAGACCTCTGTCAGACCGGATTCAAGGTTTATCAGGGTTTGAAATCTCTTCCGGTCAAAGTTAATCAAGTTTTATCAGGACTGGTAAGGGGTGGTCAGGGTTAAAAAATTTTGGGGAGCCTGCAGGGTTTGCAACAGCGACCGGCATGGTGCGGGGCAGGGGGCGGAAGCAGGTGTTGCACGGAGTTACTTCTTTTCCGTGAAGCTTGTACTTCGCATTTTGTTTCATCCGTGTCCATCCCTGTCCATCCATGTCAATAAGAGGCGTGGATTTCCTTCCCAACGGAAAGAAATATTGCTATCCTAATCAATTACCATTTTGAATATGCTAATGCGACTCAGCTTTGAAAATCAGGAAGGAGCAAACAGCTCATGGAACCGGTAGTCACTCGATTTCCTCCCAGCCCGACCGGATATTTGCATCTCGGAGGGGCGCGAACCGCCCTTTTCAACTGGCTATATGCCCGCCATCACGGCGGCAGGTTCGTGCTCAGGATCGAAGATACGGATATAGAACGCTCGACGGAAGCATCCGTCAAGGCCATCCTGGATGCAATGGAATGGCTGGACCTCAACTGGGACGAAGGCCCCTACTATCAGACCAAACGGCTGGACGTTTACCGCGAATGGGCTCAGAAGCTCATCGATTCGGGCCACGCGTACTGGTGCGAGTGCACTCCGGAAGAACTCGAAAACAGCCGTAAAAAAGCTATGGATGAAGGGCGCAAGCCTAAATACGCGGGCACCTGCCGTTCCAAGAACCTCGGCCCCGGGCCGAACCGCGTGCTCCGCTTCCGGGCTCCCGATTCCGGCACCACCGTGCTCAAAGACCTTATCAAGGGACCGATCGCCTTCGACAACTCGGAACTGGACGACCTTGTCATCGTCAAAAGCGACGGCATTCCGACCTACAACTTCGCCGTCGTGATAGACGACATCACCATGGGCATAACGCACGTTATCCGCGGGGACGACCATGTGAACAACACTCCGCGGCAGATTTTGATCTACAAGGCGTTGGGGGCCAATCTCCCCGAGTTCGGGCATGTTCCGATGATTCACGGCGAGGACCGTTCGCCCCTGTCCAAGCGGCACGGCGCCACCTCCGTAATGGAATACAAGTACCTGGGGATTCTCCCGGAAGCCCTGCTGAACTGCCTGGTACGGCTCGGCTGGTCCCACGGCGACCAGGAAATCTTCACCCGTGAGGAATTGATAGCGAACTTCAGGCTGGAGAACGTCGGAAAATCGCCCGGCATCTTCACCATGGAAAAGCTGCTCTGGCTGAATGCCCACTATATCAAGGAAAAGAAGTCCGAAGACCTTGTGCCGCTGCTCAGGCCTTTCCTCGCGGACAGGAACTACCCGGATAAGCCCGATGCCTACATAGCCGGCGGGATTCGCACCCTGCAGGCCCGCTCGCGCACATTGATCGAAATGGCCGATGCTATGAAGTTCTACATGATCGATGAAGTGGAACTCGATCCGGCAGCGGCCAAAAAGTTCCTGACCCCGGCGGTGCGGGATGTTTTCGTACGCGTGATCGGGGACCTGGAAAAGTTGCAGGATTTCTCGGAACCGGCCCAGGAAGAAGTCTTCAAAAAGATCCTCGAGGATTTCGAACTCAAGTTCGGCAAAATCGCCCAGCCCGTCCGTGTGGCGCTGACAGGATCGACAATCAGCCCCGGGCTCTTCGAGATAATCGAGGTGCTCGGAAAAGAAACGGTACTCAAGCGGATGAGGCAAGGCCTGGAGTACATCGAAAAGCAGGCATAATCGAGGCCTGTCGCGTCGATTGGTATCCATTCTATAGATACGCTTGTGTGTTCACAATAATGGGAGGTCGGTCCCGGGCAGGTGCCCGGGGACCGGTTGCCCGCCATGCCGTTGCTTCAGGGAATTACGCTCGCCGGTTCCCAAGCTCTTTGGGGCTGTTGAACCATCGCGGCAGCCTCGAATGACTTGCAGGCCCCGGCTTCGTCATTTCGTCCCCTCTCTTCGATCAGGACAAGTTCACACCGGAAACCATGCTTTTGTGGGACGGATCAATCGTGAATTCGAGACCTTAAAAACTCCGGGTCCCGGCTCAAAAGCACTCATACGGAGTTGCGTCAAGAAGGATCCAAATATCGTGGGGACCGGCGGCCCCCACACCCCCTGCGCCGCTCTGCGGCTTACTTGGCGCTTGCTGTGGCGCCCCGCAAAGGCACCGGGGCAGACACAGCAAGCGCCGAGCGATCGGCCCAAGAGGGCCGAA
>JAEZHY010000262.1 GCA_023416335.1 Pseudomonadota bacterium
CCCTACGACTGGGGACTGTACTGGCCGTCTCTGATTGAATGGGGCATCCTGGCCGGAACGTTCGGCCTGTTTTTCTTCCTCTTTCTTGTCTATTCGAAACTGGCCCCAACCATTTCAATCAGCGAAACGAAAGAAAACCTGCCGCCCCCCGGCGAGCTAGCGGAAGAATCGAAATGAGATCCTCAGAGATGAAAATATTGGGCATTTTCGATCGGCTGGAGAGTCTTCTGAAAGGGATCGAGGCTATCAGGAAGACCTATATCCCGATCGACGCAGTCTACTCGCCCGCACCGGTCGAAGAGATATGGAAGACATTGGGGATGCGGCGCTCCCGGATCCGCTGGTTTGTCCTTTTCGGCGGCTGCTTCGGGCTGGTTTTCGCCTACTTCGTCGCGATTTACTCTGCGTCCGCCTGGAAACTCGACGTCTGGGGAAAGCCCTTCATTTCCTGGCTCCCCTATAGTCTGATTGCTTACGTATGGACCATTTTGGCCGCGGTCATCGCATGCTTCTTTGGAGTGCTCATCCTGGGAAGAGGCAAAAGCTTTCGGGATCCGCCTTTGTACAACCCGGGCTTCACGGTGGATCGCTTCGGCATCGTCGTGCGCTGTTACGCCAGAGAGCGCGAAACGGTAATCGGAATTCTCAGGGAGACGGGCGCGGAGAGAATCGATGAGTCCAGTTCCTGAGGAGGCACGCGGGATCTATATGGAAAGCGGTGGAGGAAAGAACACGGCATTGCTCATCCTTTCCGCCCTGTTAACGGCGGCAGGCGCGGCAGTCTTCCTCTATTGCGTCCTGGGCGATCTGGGACACAGGGCCTGGCAGGTCTTCCTGTCAAACTATCTTTTCTGGACGGGCCTGGCCTTCGGTTCCGTTTTTCTGATGAGCCTCATGAACCTGACAAGCGCATTGTGGGTCAGACCATTTAAACGACTCGTCGAAGCTCCGGCTGCATTTCTCCCGGTCGCCTACTTTTTGTTCTGGCTGATCTTCTGGGGGAGAAAGACCCTCCTGCCATGGATCACATCGCCGATTCCGGAAAAAGCCCTCTATCTGAATGCGCCCTTTTTCTTTGCTCGTGAAGGAATAGGACTTCTTCTCCTTGTCCTTTCCGCCATTGCTCTGCTTTATTTCTCTCTGAAAGGCGATGTCGAGTTTCTGCATCGGGATGGTGAATTAAGCTCCGAGAGAATTCAAAAGCTCCGGCAGTTACAGGTCGGGGCCTCGATCGTGTTTTCCGGTCTATACGTGCTGATCATGACCTACGTCTCTTGGGACCTCGTGATGTCGCTTTCACCCAAATGGGTCAGTACACTCTTCGGCGCCTATTTTTTTACGGGATGCCTCTACACGGCCATAGCTGCGCTTAGCGTCAGTGCGGGCCTGGCCTTCTATCGAACAGGGCTTCGCCATCATATCAAATCGAACAATTTCCATGCCCTGGGGAAGACGCTCCTGGCTTTCCTCATGGTTTTCGGGGATTTCCTTTTCTCGCAGTACTTCCTGAGCTGGTACGGAAACAAACCCGACGAGACGCGTTTTTTCCTTGAACGGTTCCGGTTCGAACCGTGGGCAGGCATTTCCATAGCCGCGGGGATAATGATCCTGCCGTTCCCGTTCGTCGTTCTTCTCAATCGAAAAATCAAGATGCTACCCCTCCCGATGATGGTCCTCGCGATCGTCATCCTGACCGGAATGTGGTTTGAGAGATTCCTCCTGGTCGTTCCATCCCTGTGGACTCATGAGACCCTTCCGCTGGGGTGGATCGAGTTGATCATTTCACTGGGTTTCCTGGGACTTATGGCCTTTTGCATGCTGGTTTTCCTCCGGCTCTTTCCATTATTGCCGCTGTCCGATCCCTTGCTGCGCAAGGATCTCGAACCGGCAATACAAAAATGACAGACGTACTCCGGCGGCCGAACACATGTCCGACAACGGCGAGAAAATAAGGGAATCCGAAAAAAACGGCGACCGAGAGGCAGCCGGGAGGAAGATCGTATCCGGGCTGGCCCTGGTGGTGCTGGTGCTCGTGCTGCTAGGGGGTATGCTCTACCTGTACTGGAACTTTCCCAATAGCATCATCGGTCCCCGGCAGCCAGTTCCATTCAGCCACCGGATACACGCAGGCGTGAAAGCAATCGACTGCCGGTTCTGCCACCCCCATGCTGAACGCGGCACAAGGGCCGGCATTCCATCATTGGAAAAATGCATGTTCTGTCACGAACAGGTGATTCCCATGAACCCCTGGCTCGTCGCAGAGCGGGAACATTATGCCAATAAGATCCCGATAGTCTGGGACCGTGTTTTCTATGTTCCCGATTATGTCAAGTTTCGTCACCAGCCCCATGTCAAATGGGCCGCGATCAATTGCGACCATTGTCATGGACCGGTGCAGACCCTGGACCGCCTGAAAACAAGGCACTTCAAAATGGGTTTCTGCCTGTCGTGCCACAGGTCTCACCATGCGATTACAGACTGCTATTTGACCTGTCATCATTAGAAGCAGCAAGGCTTGCCGGCCCTCAAAAGGTACCACTGTGAAGATAAAAGAATTCACGACAGTCAAGTTATTCTACCTCAGTGCAGCGATATGGTTCGTTCTGGGAACCACGGCCGGGTTCATCGACGCAACGCACCTGATGTCGCCCGATCTCCTCGACAATATCCCCTTCCTGGTTTTCGGTAGGCTTCGCCCCATGCACACCAACCTTGTCATTTTCGGCTTTGCCGGTACGATACTCCTTGCGGCTGCCCACTACATAATCCCCACGCTCTTGCGGTCGCCGATTTCCGAAGGGCTCGGATTGTTGTCACTGGCCGTTTGGAACGTTGCAATCCTGGCCGGCACGATTCTTCTCGGATTCGGATACTCACAGGGAAGGGAGTACGCTGAATGGATCTGGCCGGTCGATATCGCCATCCTCGCCTCGCTCCTTCTCATGTTCATAAACCTGGCCGGAGCGGCTGCAAGGAGACAGGAACGGGATGTCTTCTACGTTTCCAACTGGTATTGCCTTGCGACTCTCGTTTTCATATTTTGGACATATTTTTTCGGCAATGCCGTCTGGAACCCTTCAACCGGCTCCATCACAGGTCTTCCGGATGCTCAGCTTGCCTGGTTTTACGGCCACAGCCTGGTCGGACTATTCCTCACGCCGCTCGCTGTGGCCGTCTCATACTATGTAATCCCGATCGTCGTGCGAGCACCTCTATATAGCCACACCCTTTCGCTTCTCGGATTCTGGAGCATTCTTGTCATATACAATCACCTGGGAGCCCACCATATTCTCCAGACACCGATCCCTGACTGGCTAAAGGCGATGGCCGTAATGGGCGGCATCGCCATGTTCGTGCCGGTCTATATCGTTTTGCTCAACGTCTGGCTGACAGCACGCGGCCGCCTGGGATACATCCACGCCGATACCGGAGGCAAGTTCATTATGGCCGGCCTCATCTGGTACCTACTGGTCTGCACGCAGGGACCTCTGCAGGCGCTTCCGATCGTTCAAAGAGTCACGCATCTCAACAACTGGAACATCGGACACGCTCATCTGGGAGTGCTCGGATTCGCCGGAACAATCGGACTTGGCGGTATGTGGTTCATCATTCCCAGAATCACGTCGAAACCCATCTACAGCACCGTTTTGGCGGATGTCCAGTACTGGCTCGTTCTAATAGGAATGGCCGGTTTCATGGCCGTGCTAACGATCGTGGGACTGATCCAGGGGAGTTCATGGCGAAACGGCGAAGTGGTATTGAAAGTCCTGCCCCAGATCTACATATATATGGTACTGCGGGCCGCCATCGGACTGCTCATTGTCGCAGGGTCGTACATCGGCCTCTACAACCTCATCAGGAGCATCTGGGGTAAAAAGCACGCGAGACAGGCTACGGAAAGCAGACCGCCGATATGAAGATGAATCCCTGGATCGTTATTTTCGGCAGCATCGTTATATTTGCCGCCACTTTCGGCGTGTCGAGCATCATGCCGTGGATCCTGATGGACAATACGCCTTCAAGCATATGGCGCCCGCGGACAGAACTCGAGGATTACGGCCGCCTCATATACGTGCGGAACGGCTGCACTTATTGCCACACGCAGTATGTGAGAAACATCGACTACGAATCCCTGGAAGAAAGAATTGCCGAAGCCGGTGATTTCGTTGCGGACAAGCCGCACCTGGTCGGCACCGAGCGCACCGGCCCCGATCTTTCGCAGGCAGGCGGGCATCACCCCGACGACTGGCACGTCGCCCATTTCGTTAATCCACGCTTCACCAGTCCCGCGTCCCTGATGCCTGCATGGTTGTTCCTCGGTCCGGAAAAAATCGATGCGCTGATTGCTTACATGCAGAGCCTCGGATTCAAGATGGCGGACTTTCGCGTCGAACGGCAGAAATACTGGAAGGAAAAGGCGATCGAAGCCTTCGAATCCGGACCGGACAAGAACGTCGCTTGGTTACACTCGATGGTTCCGGAAGGGTGGAGATTGATCCCCAATCCCTATCCGACAACCGACGCCAGCCTTGCACGCGGGAAAAGGATTTTTCAATACTTCTGCATAGGATGCCACGGTCCCCTGGGAGACGGAATGGGACCGGCCGAACCCTATCTTTATCCGCCTCCGCTCAATTTCACTATTCTTAAAGGCAGAGGCATTTCGGGAGGCATTCTCTATTACCAGATCATGAACGGCATTACAGGCACTGCGATGCCCTACTTCAAAGACTACCTGGAGTCCCACTACATCTGGGATGTTGGAAACTATGTCGCCGTCAATTTCATCGGCCAGACCGATTCCGATCAGGAACCGAAAGGCATCGACGCCTCATATGAACCGCCCGGCAATGAGGCCGTTCCGAAGCTGCCGCCGATCCGGTTCCCACAGGAACAGAACCAGGGAGAAAAACGATGATCTACTATCTATTCTGGGTCGATCTGCTTTGCATCTCCGTTTTGATCAGCATTGCGGTTTTTTTCTGGATGCTCAAAACAGGGCAGTTTTCGGAGCAGAACAGGGCAAGGTTCCTGCCCCTCATCGGAGAGCGGTTTATGCCGATGGCTTCGCCTCCTGCCAAGTCAAAGGCACAGTACTACGCGATGCTCGCCATTCTCTTAACAGGATTTCTGGTTTTGCTCGGCCCATTTTTTGTTTTGCTAAGGTGAAAAGCGAGGCAGCCATGGCTTCCGTCTATTTCGGCCTGCAATACCTCCTTTTCTGGATTGTTGCTTTCTCCCTCGGGATTGTCCTTGCAATCCTGGTTTACCTGACGTGGGGACTGTATCCGCGATCTCGGAAAGGAGAAGCGCTCAAGGGAGAACCCGTACCGAGAGGTTATGAAGTTCAAACCTTTCAGGAACTCCTGGCGAGCCCGGTCTTCCCCTGGGTTGTGGCCCTGATCGCAATAGTTCTTTTGAGCATACTGGTGTACTACGTGGTCATTGGCCTTCTTGGAGGGCCCATAGGCTAGACGGTCCATGTTCGAGGTGGAGCCATGAGCATATTCAAAAACTTCGACAAACAGCTGTTCATGTCGTATTTCGTCATCTTCGGGTCGAGCATCGGCCTTTTCTTATGGTTTCTTCTACTCTACTGGACTATCGGGACCAAATGGCCGCCTGAATGGAGATTCGGCACGGTGGAAAGCATTCCGGGCGAAACCCGCTATTCCACTTCCGGAGGGGCGGAATTCCCGGGCATAGGGTCCCATCCTTTCCTTCAAAAAGGCCTGATCCCGAAGCAGCATGTAAAAGGTCCGACACCGGAACCCGTCATCCCGGAGGAAGGTAAATGAGAATTCCGGACGTTACACAGCTGTGCCGGAAAGTTCTTGCATGCGCTGCCGCCTTGCTGGGCCTCTCGATTTTGTTTGCATGCGATTACGCGAGCATGCGCAATGATGCTGCGATCAACACCTACGAAATCACCGAACCGGCCATGCCGAACGGCACCGTTCCGACTGTCGACGGGTACATGTTCATTAAAGAGGCCAACCCGGAAGACCTTGTAAATCCTTTTCCTTACAGTCTGAAAACTGCCAGGGAAGGCCAGGTCAAATACAACTGGTACTGTATCCAGTGCCACGGTCCGGCAGGGGAGGGAGACGGCACGGTGGGGCAGAGTTTCGTTCCGCTGCCCAGGAACCTGAAAGGCTCGGGGGTACAATCAAAGACCGACGGCGAGATTTTCAAAATAATTATGCTGGGGATGAAGAAGATGCCGCCTCTCCTGAGCACCGTGACGAGGGAAGAGGGTTGGAGCATCATCAATTACATCAGGTGGCTCGGGACTCAGTCCGGCGGACGGGCATTTCCGGAAGCCACGGCAAAAAAGAGTGCTACGGGACCCATCTTACCAACTTTTCAATGATGAACTCATCTTTCCCGGGCTCGTAGTACCCCGATAAAATCACCCGGTTACCTTTGCGTATGCGTCCCAGTGCGTCCTCTGCGCGCACCTGCTTATGATCCCGGTCCAGGCACTCTCCCGCGGATTTTTCCAGGCTGCACTCGGAGCTCTTCAGGCTTTCCGAAAGGTGGAAGGTCACATGGGCACCGGAAACCTGCTGGATCGCCGTCAGCGCCCTGGCAACTTCCAGGTCCAATTTCAGACCGCCTGCCTCCACATTATCCACTATGCCGAAAACGGTAAAATTGCCGTTTGCTTTTGCCGCTTGAACGAAAGATGCATTCCATGCAAATGCCGATCGGACCGTGAGCAGGGACAAAAGAATTGCGCTGAGGATAGTAACCGTTCTGGACATCAAAACCTCCGATGACTGCCGACTTCGAGTTCCTCTGCCAAAAAACATAAGCATCCACGGGCAGTTCTCCGCCCGATCGGGTAATCGCGAAACCCAGGTCCATTCAGCCCTTGTCTATTTGGAAGCGCTGGTTACATTAAAGTCTGAAGTGCTGGTGATCAAGTTTTGCCCCGGTTTCGCTCACTCAGGAAGCCGGGGTTTTTTGTCGTTGCAGGCATCATGAGAAGATGCGGTTTGAGCTTTGCTGCCTTCGACGCCCCAACTCCCGGACGCATCACCCCAGGTTGGGATCCTGGTTTCTTAACGGGTGGAGTAGAATGAATTCAAATGACAAGCGGTTCGTTCACCGCGTCCTTATTACGATAGGGCTGAATTTGGCGGCAGTACTGATTCTGCTTCTGCTGTGGTACGTCCAGCAGGTGATATATCTCCTGTTTGCCGGCTCCCTGGCAGCAATCTTTTTACGCGGCGTCGGAAACAGGATCCACCGAAAAACCCGTTTGCCGCTCAACTGGTGCCTCGTGCTCATTCTTCTCGTGCTGGCCAGCCTGGGATTCCTGGTGGTCTTTTTCCTTGGTCCCAATATAGCCGATCAAATGCACCAGTTTGTTGAGAAGATCCCGGGCACACTGCAAAAAGCGAACGAGGCGCTCGCCCACAGTTACTGGAGAAGGTTCATTCCAATGCCGCTGTCTGAACCCGGAAAAACTGCCGGCGGCCTCGCGGCCCTTGCAAAGAACGCAACGGGCTTTGTATTTACCACCGTGGAGGTCGTCATTGCCGTTATCGTATTTGTATTCTCCGGGCTTTTCATGGCTTTTAATCCAAACCTCTACATACGCGGAATTATTCTCCTGCTCCCACCGAAGTATAGAAACCGGGGCCGGGAGGTGATTCATGCCATAGGCGATAAACTGCGGTGGTGGCTTGTCGGCAGGTTTATAGACATGGTTCTCGTCGGTATTCTCTCGACCACCGGCCTCTGGCTCTTGAATGTCCCTCTGGCGTTGACCCTGGGATTACTGGCCGGCCTGCTGACTTTTATTCCAATTCTAGGTCCGATCGCGTCGGCATTTCCTGCCATTATGATCGCTTTCTCCACGAGCTTAACGCAGGCTCTTTATGTTGTTCTGCTTTATACAGGGATTCATGTAATAGAAGGGTACATCGCAACGCCTCTCATTCAGCAAAGAACCGCCAGTTTGCCTCCCTTGCTGACCCTGGTTGCAGTGATCGTAATGGGCATTCTTTCCGGAGTCCTGGGAATCATCCTCGCAACTCCGATCACCCTGGTTGCGCTGGTACTCATTCAAATGCTTTATGTCGATGAGATCTCCTCCGAGTGACCGGCGTGAACGACGCGTGTAGAGAACAGGAAGAGGATTTCTTATTTTCCGGCAGGTTTAACCGTTATCTCTCCTGTCATATGAAATACTTCGTGCAATTTACAAAAATATTTGTACTTTCCCGGGATGGTAAAGGTATGCCGGTACGTGTCGCCCGGCATGATGCCTCCTGAACTGAACGGCTCCGCACCGGGTGGGACGGCGACATCTTTGGGGTAGTTTGCCGAGTCGGGAATATCGGTTACCGTGTGGACCTCTTTTGTCTTGTTCTTCCATTCAACGGTGTCGCCAACCCTGATAGTCACTCGTTTGGGTTCGAATTTGAAGCCGTTTGAAATCGAAATGTACTGTACATTTTCGGAAGAATCCGCGTTCGTCAGGATGAAAATTGATGAATTCCCTGCGGACATGCTTCTGCCGCCCATGGCTGCAAAAACATGAATACTCCATAGTGTGGAAACAGAAACCAAAATCAAAAATAGTCCGGGATATTTCACTTTTCGTTCCTTTCCTCTACCGATTCCTGCAACTCCAGGATGTGATCCTTGTCCTTGGCCCCTTCTGTTCTTAAAGGTAATTATAGAGCGCGTTGTTCACTTCACATTTTGAAATCGTCGACCGAACTCGGTTGATCAGGGGATAGCAAAGTTGTGTTTAGAAGAAGAAAAACAGGTAATGAACACGGCAGGAAAAAAGACGAGACCTCAATAGGCAGCGGTCTACGTTATTTATACATGATAATCGCCGGCCAAGTCGCATTCGTTTTGGGAATTCTGGTCGTGATAATGGTGATAGGAAAGGTGATCTCTACTCCGGGCTGGGTTTTTCTTGCGGCTTTTCTGCTTTTTGCTGCGGCACTGGTTCACATCTATCGGAAAGCAAAGCGTCAATTTCGCGAACTCAAGGATGCCCTCAGCCGTTTGGACCTCTCGGACCGCAGTGTGGAAATTTCGGTAATGGGCGGGCTGCTTACTCTGAAAATCGAGCAGAAGCCCACCCCGAACCTGCTTGAATCCCCTGCCCTTATTGCCGAATCTCCGCTGCTCATTCCGGATTCGCAAAAGAAATCAGGCGAGCAAGGTACATCCTTGTCTCACTAGATTTATTGGTGAATAGGATTTGCCGGCTCTCAGGTCAGTTTCGGAGAATTGTCCAAAGTCTCGTAATCGGGCATCCCTTCAAAGATCTGCCCCCCCGTTTCCCATTCGCCGTTGTTGCAGATTCTACAGCTACCGTCGGGATCACACATCTCCGCTCCGTGGCTGTATTCTTCATCTTTGTACCAGCAAGGCTTTACTCCGACCATTTTTGCCTCCCTCTACAATAAGATAACCATTGAGATAGGTACTCGGATTTGCAAGCAAATGGGATTATTGCAGGGAGGTCGGTGAGAATGCGAGGCGAGAAAGCGGGGGATTCACTAATATGGAGGAGAAAGTAATATTATCGAAGCAGCCCCATTAAGAAATTGGCGGCAGGGCATCATCATTTCGCCTCTCAAGACCCCCCGGGTCCGGCATATCGGAAGGCAGGCGATGGGTAGAGTCGGGGTCTCGCTCCAATCTGTACTTTTCGAGCCGGAATTGATGCTCCATAAGTTTCACCGACAACCTGTAGCGCAGAAAGGAAATCCATAGAAAGAAACAAACCAGACCGCCCAGAGGCGCCAGAACAATCCACTTTGCCTGCCTGACCGTTTCGACCGTCAAACCTGCCAACTCCCTGAGCAGGTTCGGAACCATCCAGAACAGCAGCGCACCCAGGGCGATGAGAACTCCCAGGAAGAAGACAAAATACCTGTTGAGTATCGCCGTCACGAAAAAAGGGAAAACATGGCCGCCCGTCACGAGAGAATGTGATTCAGATTGCGTTTCTCCTCCATCCAGCAGATGGAGATAGACCTTGACGAGGTATGCCACAAGCAGGATCAATACTACCGGAACTCCAACCGATGCAGATATCCAGGCTCTGACCGGGAAAGGTTTATCTATGGTGCTGACCTCCACATCGTAGTTATTGAGGTTGCCGAACTTGCTTTCGAGATATCCCCTGTCGACCAGGCTGCCGACAGTACGACTGACGACGTGCCCGCTTTTATCCCTTATCTCTATTACCGGTTTTTGACCTGAAGTACTGCTGAAAGCGATAAAAATGAGCAACTCTATGCCGAAAAGAATGGCAACACTGAAACCAAGGGAAACCAGCATGGTGCTTTTCTTATTGAAAATATCGCAAAGGCGAATTCCGGAACTCATGGCTCTATTCCTCTGAGGAAAACTCTCGTAAAAACGGAGTATGACGCAGGCGAATAAAGGATCGCTAATACACTCTGAGTAAACAGGCTCAAGCAATAATCCCCGAAAAGGGCAAAGAGGCGACGTCCATGGCCGAGGCTGGACATCTTTTGATGCTGTATGTCTGCCATGTCTAAATCGTAATCAGCAAAACAGGGGATGCAAGCTTGGGGACGGGCCGATGGAGCCGGTCCGGTTCTTTCCGGTGGGTTTTTTGTCTTGAACAGACCGCTAGTAGTCGTCAAAATTCATGGCGTGTTCTGCTGAATTGATTTTGCGCTGGGAGAGATTGATGGCCCAGGAAACTATGTCCCCCCGACTGATCGGAAATGAAAGTCTCGCCAGCATAGACGGGAAATTGTAGAATCTGCGGTACATACCTCTCACATTATCCTCCAGCTCTCCGGGGGTGTAATGTTTCGGTATGAAGTGGCAGATGATGCCCGGCGACCTGTTTATCCTGGAAGGATCGATCAGACGACCTTCCGCAAACATCCGGTCATACAGCGGGGTCCCTATGTTGGGCGTCAACAGATTGAAATATGCTACCGGGACTCTATTTTTCATCAGGAATTCGAGCGAAGCTTCAAAGCTGCTCCTGTCATCCGTATCATAGCCAAATACCATATTGAGAGAATAACTGATCCCCCTTTTTCGGAGATTTCCAAGAATCTCTTCGTACTGTTTGATCTTGTTGGCCCTTTTGTTCATTCTGGCCAGAGTCGAATGGTTGATGCTTTCCAGACCAATATTGACGTGTAAAAGGCCGCTTCGTACGGCAAGATCCATAAACTGCCGGTTTCGGCACAGATATGCGGACCACAGGGCAGACCATCGGATCTTCAGAGGGATAAGGGCCTCCATGAGTTCCATTGTATGCGATTTCTTTCCTACGAAGGTACTGTCTGCAAACAGGACGTATTTTGCTCGACTCGCTTTTAACTCTTCAATCACGTCCTGTACCGCTCGGAAGCGATACTCCTTTCCCAGGTAAAAGCGTTCGGAGCAGAAGTCACATTTGAACGGGCATCCTCGGGATGTCTGAACCGCGAAGAACTTGAACTTTCCGAAATTGCTGAAATCCAGGAGATCATACCGCGGGAAAGGAAGGTCCTTCAGATCGTGGAGTGTATCCGCCCGGTATAATCTCCGAAGCCGGCCGTTTGCCGCATCCCGGAGCATCTTCGGCCAGATAGTTTCTCCCTCCCCTATTCCCACCGAATCGCAGTGGTCCGCGGCCTCTTCCGCGAAGAAATATGTATGCGGGCCGCCCATAATGACGGGTACGCCTCTGTCCCTGAAGCGATCCGCAATTTCATAAGCTGGGCCGGAATTGAGGGTCCATGTAGTTATTGCTACAAGGTCGGTCGGAGTGCCGTAACTGATGTCGGTAAACTCCTGGTCAATGAGTTGTACATCCCATCCTTTGGGAGTCAGTGCGGCAAGATAAGGCAAGGACAACCCTATCAGGTTTTTCCTCTCCTTCCGCAGCTTGCGGCCCGGCCCACTCAAGTGGTGAGGGGCCGGCTTGATGATGGTCAGCTTCATTTCCGGTAGCCCTTCGAGGGAAGGAGACAGCGGTGTACTATACCTCAGAACGAGTGTGACATTGCGAAGTTATCTGTAAAAGCAGGTACTTCTATATGCGCAAGTTAAGATGCATCCGGATTCTTTTCAACAATTGGTCCGGAGATAATAGACATCTTCGGTTGCTCTGGACCACAGCATTCAGGGAGTGAGTTCATCCTGGAAAGATCTTAGGGTCTGAAAGGACAATTGGTCAGGCCGCTTTCTCCTTATTTCCTTCGGATCCTGCCATAGCCGCGGACAGGACCACCTCCATTGCCTGCGGCACAGTCATATCCAGGGGCTTTAACGCTTGCCGCGGTAAGTAGATCGTAAAACCACCCAACTGGTAGCTCAGTGGTACATACACGGCCACAATATCGCTTCTTGCTCTTCCGGCAAAGGCAGGGATCGACTCAGCCGTTATGAAACCAATGAGATGAACGTCCTCCCGCAAAGTCACCAGTACCACCTGCTTGGCGTGCTCTTCCCTCTGTCCCGCCATAGAAATCGATCGAATCAAATCCCTGGTTCCCTTATACATGGTCTTCATAAACGGAACCCTCTCCACTTGGCGGCCGACAAACTGAGTGACCTTGTAGCCGGAATGCCCTTTGTCCATATACCTACCGATAAAATAGAGCAAAATGATCGAGCCGATGATTCCCATACCTGGTATGTACCCGGGAAGGATCAACCTGAGAATGCTACCGGTAAGATGCTCAAGAAGCGACAATAACCAATAGGCAACAATAAAGCTGAACAGGAAGGGAATAAGAACGGCGAGTCCCCTCCAGACGGTTCTCCAAAAATGCTTCATCCTTTTCACCTCTTCCTTAAAGATAATGCCGTCCTTTGGGACTGCCTGAATATCGCGGGCGATAACCGCCGCTTTCTGTGTGTGGGTTGGTGAGCGCGGATGGCTCCCCTTCCTCTCTGCCGCTCAGCTTAAATGTAAGCCGGAGGTGATTATCAAAAGCCTGATGACTATTTTCGTTCCATAAATATTTCATTGCTGCGGGAACAGATTGATCCGCTGCAAACCTTATATGAGGCAGTTGCCTCTGAGGATTCAATTCAACGTTCCGGCAACATGTTTCGAATATGCCGGATGGAACCTCTCCAGTTCTGAGGGCCGAGTAATCTCATGACCAGTATCTTGATTCCATGGATAAGGGGAAAGGGAGTTCGAGTATGTATCGAAGCCGTCCAGAGCAATGCCGGCATCGATCCCGGGGAATACGAAATTGTTGAGGCAGAAGATGAGGACAGGATCGGGCTTCCAAGGATGCTCAAGAAGTTGGTCGGACTCAGTCGGGGAAAAAGGGTAATGTTTTTGGCCGATGATTGTATTCCGCAACCGGATTTCCTGAGAAATGCCCTCTCCACCATGGAGAAAATGCAGGATGGGTGGGGACTGGTCGGATTAAATGATGGATTTCAAAACGGCAATAGAGTTGCCACTCATTTCCTTGGCGATAAAAGGCTGCTCCCTCTTCTCGACGGTGAATTTTTCAGCACTGCCTACTACCACTGTTGGGCCGACTGGGAACTTACGACGCGGTGCAGGAAGCTCGGAAGATATGTCTGGGCGGAGAGCGCCCGGATTGTCCACAACCATCCCGGAATCCAGAGCATCAGGGTCATGGCGAGGGACCCCGATTACCGCCGGGTATACATTTCCGGACATTTTTTCTTGGACTATCTGACCTATTTGAGAAGAAAGCTGAGGGGCTGGAACTCGCCGGAAACGCACAATAGCCGTTTGGACATCTGCTGATTCTCTACCGGGCTCCTATGACTCCTTCCAATATCCCGAATATCGAACGCAAAGAGCTGAAATCGCGAGAATGGAGATGGTGGCTCTTCTTTGCTCTTTTCCTCGGGATAACCATGTACCTGCTGCGTTCGGTCCTGATCCCGTTCTTCCTGGCAGGCGCACTTACATACCTTTTGGGTCCCGTGGTTCGCTGGCTGGTTAGGAAACTGCACCTGCCGAGATGGGCGGCGATCCTGATCGTCTATGTGACCCTGATCGGAATCCTGGCAGCATGCGTAATCCTGATCGGTCCTACGCTGAAAAAGGAGATGACCAATTTTGTCAACAACTTGCCCCAGACGGTCAAACGGCTTTTTGTAGAGGCATTTGGAGGTGAGCAAATTCAGCTTATGGGCAAATCGATCACCGCTGACGCTGCAGCCAAGGGCTTGCTGGAAGAATTACAAAATGCACTCGGGCCGGTCGGATTGCTCAAACCGGCTGTGATCGGAATCGAGATAATTGCCGGGTTCTTCCTTTCCCTCGCGTTGCTTCTCTTCATGCTGATCGGGGGAGCAGGCCTCAGGCAGGGTATTCTCAACCTCTTCCCGCGTAACAGGCAGGCCCAGGTTCTGTTCTTCGCCGTGGAGATCAACCATGTCCTGGGGCGATATGTCCGAGCGCTTGCCCTGATAGTTGCCTATGCCGGCCTGACGGCCTGGATCGGGCTCGGCCTGATAATCAAGATACCATATGCAGCTCCGATTTCTGTTTTTACCGGGCTCATGGAACTAGTCCCGATTGTGGGGCCGGTTATGTCCCTTTTCCTCTCGATTCTCGCGGCTTTCGTTTCGGGAGGCTTCATAAAGATGCTGGAAGCAGGCGGAGTCTACGGCGTGATGCGTCTGACAACTGACAATTTCATCGCACCGATAATATTGGGAAAGGCTGTTTCCCTGAATCCCATAGTGGTCATATTCGCCTTTCTCGCAGGCGGGACTTTATTCGGCGTACTCGGATTTCTGCTCGCAATTCCGATCGCGGCGTCGGTAAGGGTGGTAATCGAGAACTGGTCTCGTGCTCCCAGACTTCGAACATGACCGGGCCAGCCGCTTACGGGAGCCATTTGTGCATACAAATCATTTCCAGGTCAGGAATCTCCTCTTCGAAGATGCTGGTCTTTTTTCGGGAGTACGTTCTAAAACCAAAGCGGCTGTAGACGCGCTCAATATTTCGCCCGCGCCAGGAAAGAAATTGCCCGTAGTAGTGATTTTTCCCCGCTGCTGCAAAATCCCTCTCGAAAACTTTCCACATCTGCATCCCCACTCCCGTACCCCTAAATGCCTTTTCGATGCTGAAATGCATATGGCCGGCTCCGGGAGGATGCCTTGGTTCCTCTACACACGCCCTGTAAAGGAGCCATCTGGCGAATTTTTCACTCCTTGGATGCGCGGAATACCTCCCCGAGTACAACCTTAAGGCAACCCCGGCAAGAGCGGCTATTCCTGTCCGTGTTCGGTTCAGAACAAAGCGGGAACTCACTGAAGCAAGCATATACCCGACCACCTTGTCGGCATTTTCCGCCACGAATGCCCACTCCGGCTCATAGTCCAGATAGGGACCGGTAGCTATGTCGGCAAAAAGCTCCCGGTCCCTGAAAACAACGTCAATCTTTTCCCCCTGAAATCCGGTATCGCAACATATGCGGCGTACGGCATCCCTGTCCTTTTCCTCATACTGGCGGATGCGGACCACGGAGCCTGGAAAAGGCACATTTGCAGTGGAATGGATCCTTCCGGAGTTGCACTCGGGATGCGAGGCAAAGGCGGAATTGTTTACGCACTTCTCTCTTTGTTTCGGCCAATGGAACATTGGGGTCACTGTTCGAAATGGAAAGAATCAAGAAGAATGCCGAGCGCATCCCTGAAGCAATCTAATGAAACGATAAGAGCAAATCGAAACCGCGCAAGTTTTGTTTCTCATCAGAATGCATGATTATATTCCGGCAGGTGTTTTTCCCAACCAAAGACAGCATGAGTCCCGCGGCGGTATTGTTATTCGACCCATCCAGGACAATCTCCTTATGCGCAGCCGGCTTGAACATCTTCCAAATATTCCGATCGGTATGGCCCAATGGTTTTGGAAAAAGACACGGGCGGCATTTTTCCTTTCCTGTGTTGCTGGATTTGTGGACGCGGTTGGCTACATCCAGCTCTATCATCTCTTTATGGGTTTCATGAGCGACAACAGCATAAAAATGGGCATAAGTCTGGGACTTGGAAGATGGGAGGAGGCAGTTCTGCACCTGTTGCCCATTTTCTGGTTCCTGGTGGGCGTGGGAAGCGGGAGTCAACTTATCGCCTTCCTCGTCCGCCATAGAGCACGATCCCCCACAGGTCTCATACTCCTGCTCGAGGGGGCTTTGATTGCAGCATATTTTCTCTGCGAAAATCGATTGAGGCCGCAGGTAGACCTCTTCAATGCATGGAAGGGCATCGGTCAATTCGTCTTTTTGTTGGCGCTGCCAACAGTTGCCATGGGCCTTCAGACGGCGGCTCTGCAAGGTATCGGTGGACACTCCGTTCACACGACTTTCATAACAGGGATGCTTACCAGGTTTGCAGAAAGATCGGCTGCCAAGTTGCGGAATAGAGTCGCATCGGGTCCGTCAACCAGTATGGCCGGTGATTGGGCGAGTGCGGCTCTATCGCCGAACAATCCTCTCTGGCTTGCTCTGCTTTACATGTTTTATGTCGCAGGAGCTGTTGTGGGTGCATGGGGCCAGCATAGATGGGGGACTATAGTCCTGCTTTCTCCGGTATGTATTCTTCTGGTCTCATTCATATTGGACTTACTCAGTCCGCTCCCGACTCCCATCGAATGAGTGGATTCTTCATCCCGGTAAAATCGTTGCGTGTTGCAGATCCCCTTAATCCTGCCGGATCTTGTTCGTCTGTTCAAAATTACCGGGATTGCCGCCAATCTTTACCTTTCTTACCCCATTTCACACGTTCCGCCCGATTAATAAAGAAAGCCTGCCTCAAAAAAGGACCTCCGTCATATCGGACTACCCGGATCGACGAAGTGCCTGGAAAGGCCCCGGCAAAGCGATCCACCTTCAATTCGAGCATGACCGACCTCAGATAAGCCTCTTGCGCATGAAATTTTGGACCACGCTTCTGCGGAAGTTCTCGACTTTAAGTTTACAGAATCGTTGCAGACCATAGGAATAGTCAAATGACTCACACCGTATCCGACGTCATCGTGGAAATTCTCCAGGAATGGGGGGTGGACACCATCTTCGGCTTGCCCGGAGACGGTATCAACGGCTTTGTCGAGGCGCTTAGGAAGGCAAAGGACCGCATCCGCTACATTCATGTTCGCCATGAAGAAACAGCAGCAATGGCTGCAAGCGGTTACGCAAAGTTCACGGGGAAACTCGGCGTATGTTTTGCCACATCAGGCCCGGGAGCCGTGCACCTCCTGAACGGCCTTTATGACGCCAAACTCGATCAGGCCCCCGTCCTGGCAATCACCGGCATGACTTATCACGACCTGATCGGGACGCACTATCTGCAGGACATGAACCAGGACTATCTTTACCAGGACGTTGCCGATTTCAACCAGAGAATCATGGGCCCGGCCCATGCCCGGAACATGGTGGACCTGGCATGCCGCAGCGCTCTTTCACACCGCTCGGTTTCTCACATTGCCATCCCAATCGATATCCAGACCCAGGACGCTTCCCAGGAGAAGCGTTTCAAAAGGAACGTCCCGGGGCATACTTCTCAGGCATTCGCCAAACCCGAGAGGCTGCCAGCGGCCGATCTCGTGGCCCGGGCGGTTGAGCTTCTGCGTGGAAAGCAAAGGATCGTCATTCTCGCAGGAGCGGGGGCGCGCGGGGCACGCGTAGAACTGGAAGAAGTTGCCGAGCGACTGGGCGCACCTATAGTGAAAGCCCTGCTCGGGAAGGAGGCGGTACCGGACGACAGCCCTTATACGACCGGCGGCACGGGAGTGGTGGGCACGCGCCCGTCCCAGGATGCCTTTGCCAAGGCAGACGCCATTCTGATCGTCGGGAGTACGATGCCGTACATAGAATTCTTGCCTAAGCCGGATCAGGCAGTGGGCGTGCAGATCGATGACAAACCGGAGCGCATAGGCCTGCGGTTTCCCGTGGATATAGGGCTCGTCGGTGACGTTCGCGCCACTTTGCGTGTGCTGCTTGAAATACTGCCGCACAATCCGAACCGTGCGTTTCTCGAACAGGCCCGCCAGGGGATGAAGGAGTGGTGGGAACTCATGGAGGAACGCGGTACCCGGACCGCAAAGCCCATGCACCCCCAGGTGGTGACATGGAATCTGGAACAGGTGCTGGCCGATGATGCTATTATCTGCGGTGATTCCGGTACTGTCACTACCTGGATCGCCCGAATGAAACTCCGAGCAAATCAGAGATTCTCGTTCAGCGGAACGCTCTGCAGTATGGCGGCCGCCCTGCCCTATGCCATTGGCGCCCAGACAGCATTCCCGAACCGTGAGGTGGTTGCGTTCACCGGCGACGGTTCTCTCAGCATGATGATGGGAGACCTGGTCACGCTTTGCCGGCACCAGCTTCCGGTGAAGGTTATCGTGATCAAGAACAACACACTCGGCCTAATAAAATGGGAGCAGATGATCTACCTGGGCAACCCGGAATATGGGGTGGACCTCGCGCCCATCGACTTCGTCAAGGTCGCAGAGGCCTGCGGCGCTGTGGGGTTCAGGATCGAGGACCCGACGCAGTGCCGCGAACAGTTGCGGGCGGCCTTTGCAACGAAAGGTCCCGTGGTCGTCGAAGCCATGGTCCAGCCCCACGAGCCGCCGATGCCCCCCAAGATCACAAAAGATCAGGCAAAGAAACTCGCGACGGCCCTGGCGCGTGGGGAAGTTAATCGAAAGCCCATAGGCCTCCAGATCGGACGCGACCTGATCGATGAATTCACCTTCGAGGCGAGTTCATATGGTTTTGTCGAACGCGCAAAGGAAACCATCAAGGAAAAGATCGGACTCGGCGGCGAGAAGAAGGAAAGCGAGGAAGAGTAGATGAAACACGAGCCGTCGCGGACTGAAAAATTGCCTGCCGATCTGATCTCGGAACTGGAAAGCACTGTCCGGGGTGAGGTCCGCTTCGACAGAGGCAGCCGGGCCCTGTATGCTTCCGATCACTCGATCTATCGCCATATACCTATTGGCGTAGTTATTCCACGGGATGAGGCCGATGTCGAGGCAACCGTTGCGGCCTGCCGGGCCAGAAACGTTCCCATACTGGGTAGGGGAACCGGCACGAGCCTCAGCGGTCAGACTTGCAATGTTGCCGTCGTGATCGACTTTTCGAAATACATGAACCGAATTCTCGAAATCAACCCGGGTGAGCGCTATGCCTGGGTTGAGCCCGGGGTGATCTGCGATCAACTGAGAAAAGAAGCGGAAAAACACGCTCTGACGTTTGCCCCCGACCCGGCAACGCACAGGTTCTGCTGCCTTGGCGGTATGATAGGCAACAACTCGTGCGGCGCGCACAGCGTGATGGGAGGGAAGACAGTAGATAACGTTGAAGAACTCGAGATACTCACATACGGTGGAATGCGCCTGCGTGTCGGCCCAGTTGGTGATGAATTGCTTTTGCGCCTGAGGGCGGACCAGGGGCAGAAGGGAGAAGTTTTTCGCAGCCTCTATTCTCTACGCGAGCGCTACGCGGCCCGGATCCGGGATCGCTATCCGAAAATTCCACGCCGGGTTTCCGGCTATAACCTGGACCAATTGCTCCCGGAAAACGGGTTCCACGTTGCCAGAGCGTTGGTCGGTTCGGAGAGTACCTGTGTACTGGTTTTGAAGGCAAAGCTGCGGCTCATGCATAGTCCCCGGAAGAAAGTTCTCCTGGTGCTCGGCTATCCCGGGCCGGTCGAGGCCGCTAATGCCGTGCCTGCTTTACGCGCACAGGGGCCGATCGCCCTTGAGTGTTTTCATTCCAAGGTAATGGAAAATATGGAGCGGAAAGGAAAAAGCCTACCGGGACGCAAGCTCATTCCTAAAGGCGATGCCTGGCTTCTCGTCGAATTTGGAGCTGATGACCTGGAATCCGGGGTGGCGAAAGCGAGGGGTGTCCAAAAAAAGATCGAATCTCAAAAAACGAACACTACCACCGGCGCGGCTCTCCTCACGAAACCCGAAGAACAGGAACTGGTCTGGGAAATTCGGGAATCCGGCGTTGGAGCAAGCCATATCCCGAGCGTCGAAGAGGCTTACCCCGGCTGGGAAGATGCCGCGGTTAATCCGGAACGGCTGGGCGACTACCTTCGCGAACTCATGGCCCTTCTGGGCCGCTATCAATATACCTACACGCTGTATGGCCATTTTGGCGACGGATGCGTTCATACCCGCATCGCCTGGGACCTGAGAACGGCTGACGGGATAAGGAAAATGCGGTCCTTCATAGAGGAAGCGGCCGATCTCGTAGTGAAGTATGGCGGCTCCATTTCGGGAGAGCACGGAGACGGCCAATCGCGAGCCGAACTCCTGCCTCGTATGTTCGGCGATGAACTGGTTGGGGCTTTCCGGGAATTCAAGTCTATCTGGGATCCCGACAATCGCATGAATCCGGGTAAAATCGTCAATGCTTACCGTCTCGATGAGAATCTTCGGCTCGGCACAGACTACGCCCCTCCGGCCGTCAAGACGGAGTTCAGCTACCCGGACGATCGAGGCAGCTTCGCAAAGGCGACCGAGCGCTGCTTCGGTATTGGCAAGTGCCGTCGCCTGGAGGAAGGCACCATGTGCCCGAGCTTTCGGGCAACACGGGAAGAGAAACACACCACCCGCGGCCGCACCCGCCTGCTTTTTGAGATGATGCGGGGAGAGGTGATCGTAGACGGATGGAAAAGCGAGGAGATCAAGGAAGCCCTCGATTTGTGCCTCGCCTGCAAGGGCTGCAGGGGTGACTGCCCGGTATCGGTTGATGTCGCAACCTATAAGGCCGAGTTTCTCTCCCACTACTATGAAGGCCGAATTCGACCGCCCCAGGCTTATGCTATGGGATACATCTACAGGTGGGGGCAACTCGGTTCGATAAGTCCGGGGTTTGCAAACCTTTTCCTGCAGAACAAGACTTTCGCCAAAATGTTCGGTTTTACTGAAAAGCGGAACATGCCCGGTCTGGCCCGGGAAACTTTCCAGCGTTGGTGGGCCCGCAGAGGCAGACCGCTTGCAGCCCCCAAAAGACGGCGCATAATCCTCTGGCCCGACACCTTCAATAACTATTTTTGGCCCCAGACGGCTCGCTCAGCCGTCGAAGTCCTTGAGTCCCTGTCATACGACATCGATGTCCCCGGCGAAAAGCTCTGCTGCGGACGACCTCTTTTCGACTTCGGTTTGATCGATGATGCGCGCAAGAATCTTCAGAAGATCCTCGACGTGCTGCGTCCGAGCATACGTTCGGGCATTCCGGTCGTTGGCCTTGAGCCGAGCTGTGTTTCCGTTTTTCGCCTGGAAATGATGGATCTATTCCCCCATAATGAAGATGCGCGCCGCTTGAGCGAGCAGGTATTTACGCTCGCCGAATTTCTCCATTCGGAAAGCGACCTTGCCCTCCCCCACATGGAAGGAACAGCAGTCCTCCACGGTCACTGTCATCAAAAAGCGATGGCTACCATCGACCCCGACCGCAGAATCCTCGAGGCCTTAGGACTCCAGGTCCTAACACCCGACACGGGGTGCTGCGGGATGGGAGGCTCAATGGGCTGGGAAGCCGAAAAAGTGGATATTTCCCTCGCAATTGGAGAGCTTGTCATATTTCCGCTGGTACGATCCCTTTCCCTGGACACTCTTGTCGTAGCCGATGGCTTCAGCTGCCGAAGCCAGATCGAACACGGCGCCCAGCGGCGGCCGCTGCATTTAGCAGAGGTGTTCCGAATGGCACAGGACACCCCAAAAGTCGGCATATACCCGGAACAGCGTTTCCTGCCTCAACCGGCAAAACCCTCTACGAAAGAGATAGCCGCATGGGCGCTGTCAGGCGGGTCGATTGCCGCGGCTCTCTTCTGGGCCGTGTTACTTAGAAAGGACCGCGATTAGCAGGCAGGCTTTCTTTTCATGAGCCTTCGACCTCAAACTGCTTCCCGTCTTGAAGGCAATGAGAATTGACATAGAATTCACGATGTTTA
Organism: Pseudomonadota bacterium; assembly: GCA_023416335.1. Next base: position 21,934 of record JAEZHY010000262.1, read on the forward strand.
TCGATAACTTAGGAAGAGCAATTCAGAGAAGGACGGGGAATCCCAGATTTCAACTGCAAAAGTCAAAAAATTCCGGTGAAAGAATTTCAGGAGAAAGCTGTATCCATCTGTGATGAACTCCGTCCTCTCGACCAGAAGATGAAAGGAGTTCAGAAAAATGAGATTGCCGAAAATGATAATCGGAGCACTGGCAGCTTGTTCGATGCTTGTTGCAGTGCCCGTCGTGCATGGACAGGCGGTTACCCGCAAGACACCATTCAACTTTCACGACAAGCAGTTCCTCCAGTATGCAACTCAGGACGCGATGGGCGAGTTGGCAATCGCTCAGCTGGCCGAGCAAAAGGGAACAACACCGGATGTCAAAAATATTGGTCAACAGATGTCTCAAGTCACCCAGTCGGAAATTCACCAGTTTAGGCAATTGGCCGACCAAGAAGGAATTTCCCTGCCGCAGCAAATGCAGGGGGAAGCTCAACGACGATTGAACGACCTCCAGCAACTCAGTGGTCGGGACTTTGACAAAGCCTTTGCGCAATATGCCGTGCAAGGCCACCAGGACAATTCTCTTCACAGCTTCCGAGATGAACTCAAAGACGGAAGAGATCCAAACATAAAACAGTTCGCGCAAAACCATCTGCCGAGACTGGCACAACTCAATCAGCAAATTGCCCAGCTCGGCGACGAGTATGGAATAGCCCTTAAACGAGGCGAGCGTTATCCCAGCCCGGCCAATACGGGAAGTTCGGATTATCAATGGAACGAAAGGAATAGAGGTAAGTAACCCGTCTGACATGTCAACAGCCCGTACCTGATCGAAAGATCCGGTACGGGCTGACATTCCTTAGAGCCTCAGGCTGCCTCGTCCGACCAGAATGTCGTTTTCGGTTCCTCTGCAGATTTCCTCGGGCCCAGGATTCGCCCAAGGACGATTTCGTCGACAGTTTCTTCGCTCAACAGCGTTTCAGCCAGTTTATCCAATTTGCTCCTGACGTTTTTCAGAAGGTAGGCAACGGCCCTGCTCCTTTCTTCGATCAGGTTGCGGACATCTTCATCGATTCGGGCAGCGGTCGCTTCGCTGTAATTCTTGGCCCGCGACAACTCATAACCCAGAAACGGCTGCTGCTCCTCGGATTCGAAAGCAACCGGCCCAAGGCTTCCCATTCCCCAGCGGGTGGCCATCCACCTGGCAAGTCGGGTCGCCTGCACCAGATCGTTTTCAGCGCCGGTTGTGACATCGTTGAATACGATCTGCTCGGATAACCGTCCGCCCAGCATTACGTCAATCCGTGCAATAAGGTATTTCCTGCTGTAATTATACTGTTCTTCCGCAGGTACCTGTTCCGTGATCCCAAGGGCACGGCTGTGCGGAATAATGGTGACTTTGTGGACGGGGTCCGCGGCCGGAGTAAGCCAGGCTACAACCGCATGGCCGCTCTCGTGATAGGCGACGACCCTCCTGGCATGCGGATTGGTGAGCGACGGACGCGTTCCGCCGAGTATGACCCTGTCGATTGCTTCCTCAAAATCAGCCATGGAAACCAGCTTATGCCCGCGCCGCGCGGCGGCGAGGGCCGCTTCATTGCAGGTATTCGCGATATCGGCCCCGCTCATTCCCACTGTCTTTCGAGCCAGGAGGTCCAGTTTTACATCCGATTCAAGCGGCAGTTTCGCCGTGTGTATGCGAAATATCCCTTCCCTGCCTTCCCGGTCCGGAAGGGGGACGGTAATCTGCCTGTCGAAGCGTCCGGGCCGAAGAAGGGCCGGATCGAGTACATCCGGACGGTTTGTTGCAGCGAGCACTATCACCTCCTGGCGTTCGTCAAAACCGTCCATCTCATTGAGGAGTTGGTTCAGTGTCTGTTCTCTTTCGTCGTTTACCGCGCCCAGACCGGCCCCGCGACGTCGGCCCACGGCATCGAGTTCATCGACGAAGATAATGGAAGGCGAATCGGCTTTGGCCTGCTGAAACAGATTGCGCACCCGACTGGCTCCGACTCCTACAAACATCTCAACGAATTCGGAAGCACTTATATGAAAGAAAGGTACTCCCGCCTCACCCGCCACCGCGCGAGCCAGCAGAGTCTTCCCGGTACCGGGCGGTCCGACCAGCAGCGTACCCCTCGGGATTCGCGCTCCCATCTCGTGATATTTCTGCGGGCTTTTCAGGAAATCGACGAGTTCCTTCAGATCTTCCTTTGCCTCCTGGACATTGGCAACATCATCGAATGTGATCCCCGGTTTCTCTCTGCTGTATCGACGGGCCTGAGTCCGTCCGAATCCGAAAATGCCGGACTGGTTGCGGATCGTCTGCCTGCTCATCCACACAAAAAGAAAAAAGAGAAGGATAGCCGGGGCCCAGGTAACGAGCACAGTTACAAGCCACGAATTTGAAGGTGCCTCTGCCTTCACGGTCACCTTATTGGCCTCCAGGAGCGGCATCAGGCTCTGGTCCCCTATGGATTTGGGAAAGACAGTGACAAAGTTGACGTACTTTCGCGGAGTTCCTGCGGGTGCACCCTTGTCGGGGCCTGCCTGGCTTGGGGGAGTTTTGCCGGGTCCGGTTCCTGTCGGAGGGGCCCCCGACGGTCCGTCGGTTGATGCGTTCTCACTTCCAGGTACCGGCCATTCGATCGGTTTGGCAAAGGTACCGCTGATCTTCTGACCTTCGATAGTTACTTCGGTGACATTGCCATCGCGAACATGTTGCACGAATGTCGAGTAGGGAATTTGAGCTTCGGTCCTGGACGGAGAAAGATACAGCAATACGTTCCAGATCACCAGTGCCAGCAGGACCGCCCACCAGAACGTCCCCCTGAACCTCGGCGACTGCTGCTGGTTACCCGATTGTCCGCTCTCCCTTTCCGGTGGGTTTACTTGTCTGTTGTTCATTTTCCTACCGAAAAACCTTTCAAATTATGTACTTAATCACTTTTCAGCAAATCGGCAAACGGAATGTTCGTCCGCAGTAAGTGCATGAAATTTACAATCAAATGGCCGAAGAAATCGGCCATTTGATTGTACCTCCAGACTTGCAAGGATCGGTCCTCAGGAGGTCCACTTCAAAATGTTGTCCGCTTCGTACCGGCCCTTGCTTCTATCATAATGGCCGGATATGAAGACTTGGTCGCCATTTTTTAACTGGTTCAATTCGGTCCGTGGCGCCCCCATGTTTGCTGTGCCGGCTCCCCTTTGGGTATTCTGAGCAAGTTGCTGCCAGCAGGTGCTCATGCCGTTAGGCTCGCCCATAGTCGAACACGTGCTGACCTGCGCGTCTTTGGCGGAATGGAACGTGACATCCTTGCCGAATTTGTCCTGCAGGTCTTTACTGGCTTTATCGACTGTTATTGTGACTGTACCAGTATTCGGTTCCACTTTCGATATGACGCCAAAAGTCTCGACCCGACCGGGCTCCCCGGATTGCTGGGCGAAAGCGCTCGTCGAAATCGTAAAAACCAAAGCCAGAAACGGCATGAGACCCCATAACCACACTCTTCTTTTCATGCTAACACTCCTTCTTAGATCCAGGGATCATTCATCTGATATCCGATGAACCGATCCATTCGGTAACTTTAAAGTAATCACGGGACCCCTCACTGCAGGTGATTGGAGATTCAGCTCGGTTTGCCCCGGGTCCAGGATTGGTGCAACACGGATGGCAGGAGAATGTATTGCGGGGCCCAACCCATTGTTATGTCAAGCCGGTGTCTCGGGTTGCACTTAGGGATAATTTTCCGCCCGAATCCAGGGAAGCCGCCGTTGAAAAACGCCGCCTGAACGAGGATGACACTTCGACTCGGAAGTGCTGCAGCGATGGGGTGGTGATAGCGAAGCGAGGCGGGGATTTTGGGATGCCCAATACTGTTGTTATAATAAACTTCGCCCGCCGGTTCCCAAGGCCCACCAAGTCTACTGAGTCTTTTTTTTAGATAAATGATGAAGAGTCGTAGCGACTCCGATTACTCCCAGCAGCAGCACTACCCAGAGATACTCCTCCAGGAGGGCCATCACAAGGAGGGTTGTAGCCAATGAGATACCCAGCAGGCACAAACGGTAGTCCAGGATCAATCCGGTAAAATAGGTTGCAAAGGCCAGCAGAAGAAGCATGACAAGTCCGGTGTTTTCGTAGTTCAAACGACCGGTGAAGAGCAACACATAGGTAATACTTGCCGCAACCAGGAGTCCGAGCCAGATCAGAAGCTGCATTCGCAGAATACTCAGGCTGCTCATGCCGCTCCTTCGCGCGCGGGTCCACTCGATAACCAGGCAACCGACGGCGAAGACGGGAACCATTGCAAACCAGAACCACGGGCTCAATTTCCTTGAGAAATCGGTAATCGCTACACCTATGACCGAGAGGAGCATCAATATCACGAAAATGATTTCGAAACTTCGCATCCCCTGCAGGGATTCATCCATCTCCAATTTGTCATCTTTTATTTCCGCCGGATTTTTGTCCGTTATCATAATCTCCTCCCTGATCCACTACTTGAGACTACCTAGAAAGATGGTAATGCATCGGCCTTGAACGTGAAAGTTACGAAACCACGAGAAGGATGTTCCTCGATTTTAGCCCGCATCGGTGGCAAGGGCGGGCTTGAACGGATGTTAAGCGGCGTTAATTTATTGATATTACAAATTAATTTAGTGATGGGAGGGAATATGCCCGGTCACATGAGAGTTGTTGATATTTTTGATGATTACCGGCACAGAGGGGCCTTGAAATCCGGCTTAACCTTATTTTTCCTTCTCGAACTTTTCATTTTGCTATGCGCTTTTGCCCATGAAGGGGGAGGGTCACGCATCTATATTTCGGATCCCGGCGGAAGGGTGGTTTATGAAACCAGGGGGCCTGTACTGACTAATTATGAAAGGCAGCAGTTCGAAGACACATTCGGCCCTCTAAGCGGATACCTGATCAGTGAGAAAACGGTTGAGACATCATTTCCCTTTCGAGGCTGGCTGGTAGCTGCAATAGGTATTCCGCTCGCTTCTGCTTTGTTGCTTTCGCTGCTTATTAAAATATACTGTTCCCTCCTTTATGGAGAACAGAAAACAACAG